>CBDTYP010000196.1:0-6239 GCA_965364645.1 uncultured Gammaproteobacteria bacterium
GATGATTGTCCGGCACGCCGAGATGGACCATGAACGCCAGCTCCCGCGCGAGCAGCTCGTCGCGCGCCCGCCGTGCGTGCTCCACGGGCATCTCGTGGACGGCCAGCAACTCCCGGGTGCGCCAGTCGAGAATGCCGGCGCCCGTGGAGAACACCAGGTAGTCGATGGGAAAGTCCGGGTCGAGCACATTCTCAGCGGAGTACAGGGAGCGCCCCGTGGCCACCACCCGCAGGCTGCCGTTGGCGCCCAGATGCTCCAGCGCGCGCCGATTGGCGCCGCCGAGCCGCGCGTTTCCGTCCAGCAGGGTTCCGTCGAGATCGGTGACGATGAGGGCCATGGGGATCTCAGGTGGCCTTGACGACCACCAGGGTCAGATCGTCGTCCTGGGAGCCGTCGCCGGCGTGGCTCGACACCGCCTCGAGGATGCGCTTGAGGATGGACTGGGCGCTGTCCCCGGGCGCCGCGGCGATGCAGGTCTCCAGCGCGTCGTGCTCGAACATGCGGCCCTCGCCGTCCCGGGCCTCGGTGACGCCGTCGGTGTACATGACCAGCATGTCGCCGGGGGCCCAGGGCAGAGTGTGCTGAGAGTACTCGCCGGCGCCGACATCCAGGGCGCCGAGGATCGGGTCCAGCGCCTCCAGCCGGGTCATGGACTGGTCCGAGGCGCGGTATAGATAAGGATAGGGATGCCCCGCGTTGGCGTAGTGCAGGCACCCCAGCACCGGGTCGAAGAGCACGTAACAGCAGGACATGAGCAGGCGCCGCTGCAGGGAGAGGTCCAGGGTGCGCCGCATGCCCGCCATGACTTCCCGCGGATCGACGCTCTGGCGCGCCTGGGTGTGCAGGCAGCTCTTGGCCATGGCCACGAAGAGGCCCGCGTAGAAGCCGTGTCCGGTGACATCGCCGATGATGAGGCTCACGGAATGATCGTCGGGGCACAGGTAGTCGTAGAAATCGCCGCCCACCTCCGATGCCTGGCTGCACACCCCCGCAAGCTCGAGCCGGTCTGTCAGCAGCCGTTCGCCGGGGAGCATGCCCTGCTGGATCTCCCGGGCCCGGGCGAGGTCCTGGCGCCAGCGCTCCGCCTCCCGCTCCAGGCGCACGGCGCTCTTCACGTCCTGGCGGAGCTTCCCCGTGAGCATCGTGAAGATGCCCCGGGCGACCACCGGATCCTGGCCCAGCATCTCCTGGAAGTCCCGCCGCTCCCAGCGCAGCAAGCGCACGGCCGTATCGGCGACGGCATCGGCGCTGCGGGGCTCGTTGTCGATGAGGGCTATCTCGCCGACGCAGTCACCGTCGGATCGCGTGAGGAGCAGAAGGCCGGCGGACTCCACCCGTAGCCGGCCTTCCGCCACGATGTACACCGCGTCGCCGTCGTCGCCTTCCTCGAAGAGGGTCTCCCCGGCCTCCAGGTTGATCTCGCCGAGGGTCGTGTCGATGCGCTCGATGAGCGCGTCGGGCACCGAGGCCAGGAGCTCCGTGTTGCGGAGAAAATTCAGTCTACTGCTCATGTCCGTACCTGGACGGCATCCTCGTTCTCAGGCTAGCCCATGGCGCCGACCATGACACAGACCAGGGCGACACATTACCATGCGCTCACCCGGCTCCCGGGAACCCTTGCCGGCCGAAGGCGGTCCTCATGCTGGAGCCCGTCTAGAATCTACTCCAATGCGCAGACTCGTATCCTGTCTCATCATCGCATTCGCCCTGGCGGGCGGCGCCGCCGGCGCCGACACGCCCCGGCCGGTGCACGGGCTCGCCATGCACGGCGAGCCGAAGTACGGCCCGGGCTTCACCCACTTCGACTACGTCAACCCCGACGCGCCGAAGGGAGGACTGCTCCGCCAGGGATCCTTCGGCACCTTCGACAGCTTCCACGGCTTCATCCCGAAGGGGCACGCGGGGCCGAGCTCCTCGGTTGAGACCCTGCTCGTATCCAGCGACGACGAACCATTCACGGAATACGGCCTCATCGCCGAGTCCCTGGAGGTGCCCGAGGATCGCTCGTGGGCAATCTTCACGCTGCGCCCGGAAGCGCGCTGGCACGACGGAAAGCCCATCACGGTCGAGGACGTCATCTGGTCTCTGGAGATCCTCAAGACCAAGGGCCATCCCTTCTATCGTTTCTACTATCAGAACGTGGTCGACGCCCGCGAGATCGGGCCCCGGCGGGTGAAGTTCAGCTTCGATCAGAAGAACAACCGGGAGCTGCCTCTCATCGTCGGGCAGATCCCCATACTGCCGAAGCACTACTGGGAGGGCCGCGACTTCGAGGCGACCACGTTAGAGCCGCCTCTCGCGAGCGGCCCCTACCGGGTTGCCGACTTCGAGCCCGGGCGCCACATCGAGCTCGAGAGGGTTGAGGACTACTGGGGCAGGGACCTGCCCGTGAACAAGGGGCAGCACAACTTCGATCGCATCCGCTACGAGTACTACCGCGACGACACCATCATGCGCGAGGCGCTGAAGGCCGGGCGCATCGATTTTCGCCGCGAGAGCCAGGCCAAGGCCTGGGCACTCGACTATCTGCCCGAGGATGTCCCCGCCATCAGGAACGGCTGGCTGAACAAGGAAGACGTCGAGCATCGCCGGCCCGCGGGCATGCAGGCGTTTTTCTTCAACACGCGCCGGAGCGTGTTCGCGGATCCACGGGTCAGGCAAGCGCTCGGCTATGCGTTCGACTTCGAGTGGACGAACAAGAACCTCTTCTTCAGCCAGTACACGCGATCCGAGAGCTTCTTCGCCAACTCCGAGCTGGCCTCCTCCGGTCTTCCCGAGGGCGAGGAGCTCGAGATCCTCGAGGGCTTCCGCGGGAGGGTGCCGGAAGCAGTGTTCACAACCTCCTACGCGGCCCCGTCCACCGACGGCAGCGGCTGGCCTCGCGCCAACCTGAAAGCGGCGTTCGCGTTACTCGAGGAGGCGGGATGGATCGTTCGTGATCAGGAACTCGTCGACTCACGGACCGGCGAGCACATGCGTTTCGAGATCCTGCTGGTCCAGAAGAGCATCGAGCGCATCGTCCTGCCCTTCGCGCGCAACCTGCAGCGCCTCGGCATCGACGCGAGGGTGCGCCTCGTGGATTCCTCCCAGTACATCAACCGCCTGCGCAGGTTCGACTTCGACATGATCGTGTTCGGCATCGGTCAGAGCGAATCGCCCGGCAACGAGCAGCGCTCGTACTGGGGCAGCGCGGCCGCCGACTCCCCCTCGGCCCGAAACGTCGCCGGCATCAAGGATCCGGTCGTCGACGAGCTGATCGACATGCTCATCATGGCGCCGGACCGGGAAAGCCTGGTGGCGCGCACGCGCGCACTCGACCGGGTCCTCCTCAACGGCCACTACATCATTCCCAACTGGCACGCGGCCACCGACAGGATCCTTTACTGGGACAAGTACTCCCGCCCGTCGCTCGTGCCGGACAGGGGCACGTCGACGAGCTACTGGTGGTTCGACGAGGCTAAAGCGGCACGCCTCGATCAAAGGCTGTCCCGTGAGACGCCGTCCGGACAAAGCGAGGCGCGATCGACACCGGGCCTCGCCACGATCGCGCTGGTAACCGCAGTCCTGCTCCTACTCGGCTACGTCGTATTCCAGCGCGCCATGAGGAAGACCCATGTGTGAGGGCACACCAGCGTGACCGCCTATATCGTCCGCCGGCTTCTTCTCATCATCCCGACTCTGCTCGGGATCATGCTCATCAATTTCATCATCGTGCAGACGGCGCCGGGGGGCCCCGTCGAGCAGGCCATCGCCCAGCTCACCGGCCAGGGCGCGGATATCACGACCCGCGTCACCCAGAGCGGCAGCGGCGAGCTCATGACACCGGACCCGAGCGCGCTCGGCAGCGACAGCCGTTACCGCGGCGCCCAGGGGCTCGATCCCAAGTTCATCGAGGAGCTCGAGCAGCGCTTCGGCTTCGACAAGCCTATGTCCGAGCGCTTCATCCACATGATGAAGAGCTACCTGACCTTCGACTTCGGCGAGAGTTTCTTCCGCGACCAATCCGTCGTCGATCTCGTGGTGGAAAAGATGCCCGTGTCCATCTCGCTCGGCTTGTGGACCACCCTGCTCGTCTATCTCATTTCCATACCGCTCGGAATCGCCAAGGCTCGGCGGGACGGCAGCCGCATGGATCTGTGGACAAGCTTCGTGATCGTCATCGGCACCGCGATCCCGAGCTTCCTGTTCGCGGTGTTCCTGCTGGTCGTGTTCGCGGGCGGGAGCTACCTCGACTGGTTCCCGCTGCGCGGCCTCCTCTCCGATGAGTTCAGAGGCGTCGGATTCGCCGGCTGCATCACGTCCGGGGCGTGTATCGCGGATTATTTCTGGCACATCACCCTACCTGTGCTCGCCATGGTGATCGGCGGATTCGCCACGCTGACCATGCTCACCAAGAACTCGTTCATGGATCAGCTGCACCTGCAGTACGTGCTGACCGCCCGGGCCAAGGGGCTCACCGAGAAGCGCGTGCTCTACGGCCATGTGTTCCGCAACGCCATGCTCATCGTCATCGCCGGATTCCCGGGCGCGTTCGTGAGCATCCTCTTCACGGGCTCGGTGCTCATCGAGGTGATCTTCTCCCTGGACGGACTGGGGCTGCTCGGCTTCGAGGCGGCATTCAACCGGGACTATCCCCTCATGTTCGGCACGCTGTTCTTCTTCTCCCTCCTCGGGCTCCTGCTGAATCTCCTGGGCGATCTCATGTACACGGTCATCGATCCGCGCATCGACTTCGAGGCCAGAGAAGCGTGAGGATAGAAGCGTGACGATGCTGAAGCTCGGACCCATCGGGCGCCGCCGCCTGTTCAACTTCCGCGCGAATCGTCGCGGCTTCTGGTCCCTGTGGATCTTCCTCGTGCTCTTCGGCGTGAGTCTCTTCTCGGAGTTCGTCGCCAACGACAAGCCGTTCCTGGTGTACTACGACGGCGGGATATTCATGCCGATATTCAAGGCCTATCCGGAGACGGACTTCGGCGGCGACTTCGAGACCGAGGCCGACTACCGGGATCCGGCCGTGGCGAAGCTCATCGACGAGAAGGGCTGGATGCTGTGGCCCCTCATCCGCTACAACCACCGCACCGTATCCTGGGATCTGCCGTCGCCCGCGCCCTCGCCGCCGGACGCGGAGCACTGGCTCGGCACCGACGACCAGGCCCGGGACGTGGTCGCCCGGCTGCTCTACGGTTTCAGGATCTCGGTACTGTTCGGCTTCACCCTGACGATCATCAGCGCCGCCATCGGCGTCGCGGCCGGCGCGGTGCAGGGCTATTTCGGCGGCTGGACGGATCTGCTTTTTCAGCGCTTCATCGAGATCTGGGCGGGCATGCCGACGCTCTTCCTGCTCATCATCCTGGTCAACATCGTGGAGCCGAACTTCTGGTGGCTGCTGGGACTGCTGCTGTTGTTCAGCTGGATGGGATTCGTCGGCGTGGTGCGGGCCGAGTTCCTGCGCGCGCGCAACTTCGACTACATACGCGCCGCGCGGGCGCTCGGAGTCAGCAACGCGCGCATCATGTTCCGCCACGTGCTGCCGAACGCCATGGTCGCGACCATCACCTTCATGCCCTTCACGCTGGCGGGCTCGGTAACCGTGCTGACGTCTCTCGACTTCCTCGGCATCGGACTACCACCTGGTTCCGCGTCCCTCGGCGAGCTGCTCGCCCAGGGCAAGGCCAACCTGCAGGCGCCGTGGCTCGGCTTCACCGGGTTCTTCGTCATCGCCATCATGCTGAGCCTGCTCATCTTCGTCGGCGAGGCGGTGCGCGACGCCTTCGACCCGCGCAAGCTCTTCGCCGGCGCGCCGCCGCCGGAATCCGATCCGAGCGACGACGAGATCGCGCCCCTCGCGCCCGAGGAGAGCCCATCATGAGCGCGCCGCTCCTCGACATTTCCCGCCTCGGCGTGGAGTTCCATCTCCCCGAGGGCGTGACTACCGCGGTCGACGGGCTTTCGCTGCGTATCGAGAAGGGCCAGACCGTGGCGCTGGTCGGCGAGAGCGGCTCGGGAAAGTCCGTCTCCGCGCTCTCGGTCCTGCAGCTGCTCCCCTACCCGGTGGCCCGACATAGCGCGGGGAGCTCCATCCGCTTCAAGGGCGAGGAGCTCATCGGCGCCAACGAGAACCGTCTCCGCGCGGTGCGCGGGGATCAGATCTCCATGATCTTCCAGGAGCCCATGGTCTCGCTGAATCCGTTGCACGTGGTGGAGAAGCAGATCAACGAGGTGCTCTTCGTGCACAAGGG
>CBDTYP010000197.1:0-6237 GCA_965364645.1 uncultured Gammaproteobacteria bacterium
GGAGCGAGCTTGCTCGCGAATGAGGCCTGATTCGCGAGCAAGCTCGCTCCTACAGGTTGCCTGACTCGCGGCGACGGCGGACACTAGGCACATGACACCAGAGCAGAAATCCCGTTACAGCCGCCACATGCTGCTGGCCCAGATCGGGGAGGCCGGGCAGGAGAAGCTCCTGGCCGCGCGGGTCCTGATCGTGGGCATGGGCGGCCTCGGCTCGCCGGTGGCCATGTATCTCGCGGCGTCCGGCGTCGGCCACCTGGTGCTCACGGATTTCGACGTGGTCGAGCTGTCCAACCTGCAGCGCCAGATCATCCACCACACCGACGACGTGGGTGAGAACAAGGTGGAATCCGCCAAGGCCGCGATACGGGATCTCAACCCCGACATCCGCGTCACCGCCATCCCCTGGGCGCTGCACGACGACGAGCTCGAGCAGGAGGTGCGGGAAGCGGACGTTGTCGTGGACGCCTGTGATAACTTCGAGAGCCGCTTCGATCTCAACGCGGTCTGCTGGAGGCTCGGCACCCCGCTCGTGTCGGCGGCGGCCATGCGCATGGACGGCCAGGTGACGGTGTTCGATTCGCGGCGGCCGGACAGCCCCTGCTACCGCTGCCTCTACGGCAACGAGTCCGCGGAGGGTGAGGCCTGCTCCCAGGTCGGGGTACTCGCGCCCCTGCTCGGCATCGTCGGCAGTATCCAGGCCGCCGAGGCGATGAAGCTCATCGTCGGCATGGGTGAGACCCTGGTGGGCCGGGTCATGGTGCTGGATGCCCTGGATATGGAGCTGCGCACCCTACGGTTGCGCAAAGATCCCCAGTGCCCCGTGTGCGCCCGGCCGGCCAGCGCGGACGCGTCCGGGGTAGCGTGCGGTTAGGGCCCACCGCGGGCGGCGCGGTTTGTTCGTGATCGGGATGGCTTGATAGCATGCTGCCGCTGTTCCCTAACCTGCGACTGCTTTCCGAGCGTGGCTGACAACGACGACAATCCGCTGCTGGACGATCTCGAGCTGCCACCCTTCTCCCGGATCGGCGCGGAGCACGTGCTGCCCGCTATGCAGGAGCTCCTTGCCCGGGGGCGGGGGCGCGTGGCCGAGGTGCTCGACGCCGCCGAGGAGCCCACCTGGGAGGGCGTCGTGCAACCCATCGGCGAGATGGACGATCGCATCAGCCGGGCATGGTCCCCGGTGGCGCATCTGAACGCGGTCGCCGACAACCCGGAGCTGCGCGAGGCCCACAACGCCGCCCTTCCCCTGTTGAGCGAATACGCGACGGAGATGGGACAGAACGAGGGCCTTTACAACAGCTACCGGCGAGTCGCCGGGATCGAGGGTCTCGGACCGGCGCGGGAGAAAGTCCTCGAGAACGCGCTGCGGGACTTCCGCCTCGCGGGCGTCGATCTGCCCGCCGCGAAGAAGGCGCGCTTCATGGAGATCACCAAACGCATCGCGGAGCTGCAGTCGGGCTTCTCCGAGAACGTCCTCGACGCGACCCAGGCGTGGAAGAAGCACATCGAGGACGGCCATGCGCTCCGCGGCCTGCCGGACTCCGCATTGGCGCTGGCGGCCGATGCCGCCCGGCGGGACGGCCTCGATGGCTGGCTGCTGACTCTCGAGTTCCCGAGCTACTACCCGGTCATCACCTACGCCGAAGACCGCGCCCTGCGCCGCGAGATCTACGAGGCGAACTGCACCCGGGCATCGGACCAGGGACCCCACGCCGGCAAGTGGGACAACAGCGGCATCATCGAGGACATCATGGCATTGCGCCACGAGCGCGCGGCGCTGCTCGGGTTCGACAACTACGCCGAGCTCTCCCTCGCCCGCAAGATGGCGCCCGGGACAACGCAGGTTCTCGCGTTCCTCGCCGATCTCGCCGCGCGCGCCCGGCCGGTAGCGGAAGGCGAGCTCCGCGAGCTCGAGGCATTCGCCGCCGGCAGCTTCGGCATGACCTCGCTGGAGGCCTGGGACATTCCCTATTACTCGGAGAAGCTCCGCGAGACGAAGCACGCCATCTCCCAGGAAGAGCTGCGTCCCTACTTCCCGGTGCCGAAGGTGCTCGAGGGCATGTTTCATGTCGTGCACCAGCTCTACGGACTCGACATCGAGCCGGTCGACGGCATCGATACCTGGCATCCGGACGTCCTGTTCTTCCAGATCCGCGACACGGGCGGCGAGCTGCGGGGACGCTTCTATCTGGATCTCTTCGCGCGCGCCCACAAGCGCGGCGGCGCATGGATGGACGAGTGCCGCGTGCGTATGCAAACGCCCCGGGGGGTACAGACGCCGGTGGCATACCTCACCTGCAATTTCACACCGCCGGTCGGAGACCAGCCCTCGCAGCTGACCCACGACGAAGTCACGACGCTCTTCCACGAGTTCGGCCATGGCCTGCATCACATGCTCACCCGGATCGACTACCCGAGCATCTCGGGGATCAACGGTGTCGCATGGGATGCCGTCGAGCTGCCGAGCCAGTTTCTCGAGAACTGGTGCTGGGAGGAGGAGGCGCTCGGCGCCATCTCGGGCCACGTGCAGACGGGGGAGCCGATCCCGGCGGAGCTCTTCGTGCGACTGAAGGATGCGAGAAACTTTCAGTCGGGAATGCAGATGCTGCGCCAGATCGAGTTCGCGCTGTTCGATTTTCGGCTGCACCTCGAGTATCAACCCGAGCGCGGCGCGAACGTCAACGCCCTGCTCGAAGAAGTGCGCGCCGACGTCGCGGTGTTGATTCCGCCGAAGTTCAATCGCTTCGCCCACGCCTTCACCCACATCTTCGGCGGCGGTTACGCGGCCGGGTACTACAGCTACAAGTGGGCCGAGGTTCTCTCGAGCGATGCGTTCTCCAAGTTCGAGGAGAACGGCATCTTCGATCGCGACACGGGCCTCGAGTTCCTGCACTGCATCCTCGAGCAGGGTGGATCCCGGGATGCGATGGATCTCTTCGTGGACTTCCGCGGCCGGGAACCGACCATCGACGCGCTGCTGCGTCACAGCGGGATTTCGACGGAGACGGCGGCGTGAGGCGGGCGACGCACTCGGTTCTGCTCGCGGCGTACCTGGCTTGCTTCCTGGCAACGAATGCCGCGGCCGCCGAAACCGTATACGTGAGCGACAGCTTCGAGATCGGCTTGCACGAGAGCATCGAGCTCGACAGCGTGATCGTGGCTGTCATCCCGACCGGGACCGCGCTGACGGTGATCGGCCGGAACGGTGTGTACGTAGAGGTGACGACTCCCGACGGCATCAAGGGCTGGGTCGACGAGCGCTACGTCGCGACTGACAAGCCGAGCGTCGCGTTGCTCGCGGATCGCGACGAGAAGCTCGTGCAGGCGACGCGGTCCCTCGGTGATGCACGTGCGGAAGTCGAGGTGCTCCGCCAGCGGGTAAACGAGCTCCAGCGGGACGCCGCGACGGCTGCCCAGAGCGCATCGGTGACGGCGACGCCCGTCGCGCTCGCGCCGGACGAGAGTGCCGCGAAGCTCGAGGAGACCGAGCGCCAGCTCGAGACCATGTCGAGAGAGAACCGCGTGCTGAAGGTCCAGGTGGCCGATCTGCAGGCGACCAAGGCGGACCTCGAAGAGTCCGCGGCCGCCGCGACGACGGAGAGCGACGACGTGCCGGCGAACGCCATATGGCAGGGGCCCATCAGCAACGAGGGCCGCAGGTGGACGCCCTGGCAGTGGCTGCTGTTCGGATCCATCCTGCTGCTCGCATTCGCTGCCGGCGGCTACGCCGTGGATTGGGAGTCGCGAAGGCGCCACGGCGGCTTCCGCATTTGATCGCCGCGACCGGACCCCGATACGGCCCATGAAGATCGCGACCTGGAACGTCAACTCTCTGAAGGTACGCCTGCCCCAGGTGCTCGACTGGGTGGCGGCGGAACAACCCGACGTCCTCGCGCTGCAGGAGACCAAGACCCCCGACGAGAAGTTTCCCCTGGCGGAGATCGAGGCGGCCGGTTACCAGTGTCTCTTTTCGGGGCAGAAGACCTACAACGGCGTCGCCGTCATGTCGAAGACGCCGGCGACGGACCCCGTGACCGATATCCCGTCGCTCGATGATCCTCAGCGACGCATCCTCGCCGTGACCGTGGACGGGGTGCGCGTCGTCAACCTCTACGTCGTCAACGGACAGGAGGTCGGCTCGGAGAAGTTCGACTACAAGCTGCACTGGCTCGAGCAGGTGTGCGCGTTCCTCGTCTCGGAGCTCGAGACGCATGAACACGTGGTCGTACTGGGCGACTTCAATATCGCACCGGAAGATCGAGACGTGCACGATCCGGAGAGCTGGCGCGAGCGCATCCTGTGCAGCACCCCGGAGCGCGAGGCGCTCGGGCGGATACTCGCCGCGGGATTCGTCGATGTCTTCCGGGCCTTCGATCAGCCCGAGGGGAGCTTCAGCTGGTGGGACTATCGTTTCGCCGCATTTCGCAGGAACCGCGGGCTGCGCATCGATCTGATACTGGCGAACGAGGCCCTCGCCGGGAAGTGCACGAGCTCAAAGATAGACCGGGGACCCCGCGGGAACGAGCGGCCATCGGATCACACGCCGGTTTACGCGGAGTTTGCCCTTTGAAAGGGCCGGACCGCTCGTGCGGGCGCCGGGTGCCATGAAGTACCGGGACCTCAGGGACTTCATCGCCCAGCTGGAAGCGAGGGGCGCGCTCAAACGCGTGAGCGCCGCCGTCGACCCATACCTCGAGATCACGGAGATCTGCGATCGGACACTGCGCCGCGGCGGCCCCGCCCTGCTCTTCGAGAACCCCACGGGGCACACGATTCCCGTGCTCGCCAACCTCTTCGGCACGCCGGAGCGGGTTGCGCTCGGCATGGGCGAGACATCCGTGGAGGCGCTTCGCGACGTGGGCCGGCTCCTCGCGTACTTGAAGGAACCGGATCCGCCCCGGGGGATGAAAGATGCCTGGCGCGCCCTGCCGATCTACAAGAAGGTCATGGACATGGCGCCGAAGACGGTGCGCGGCGCCCCGTGCCAGGAAGTGGTCATCGAGGCAGGGGACGTGGATCTGTCGCGCCTGCCAATCCAGACCTGCTGGCCCGGGGACGCCGGGCCGCTAATCACCTGGCCTCTCGTCGTCACCAGGGGACCGAACAAGGAACGCATCAATCTCGGTATCTATCGCCAACAGGTGATCGGGCGCAACCGTGTCATCATGCGTTGGCTCGCCCACCGGGGCGGCGCCCTGGACTACAAGGAGTGGTGCGAGGCCCACCCGGGGCAGCGCTTCCCCGTCTCCGTAGCGCTCGGGGCCGATCCCGCGACGATCCTCGCGGCGGTCACTCCGGTGCCGGATTCTCTGTCGGAGCTCGCGTTCGCGGGGCTGCTGCGCGGCACCCGCACCGAGCTCGTGAAGGGCACGAGCAATGACTTGCCCGTTCCGGCCGGCGCCGAGTTCATCATGGAAGGCTTCATCGAGCCCGGCGACGAGGCCGACGAGGGACCCTTCGGCGATCACACGGGCTACTACAACGAGGTCGAACGCTTCCCGGTGATGACCATCGAGCGCATCACCCACCGCCGCGATCCCATCTATCACAGCACCTATACCGGGCGGCCCCCGGACGAGCCCGCGGTGCTGGGCGTCGCACTGAACGAGGTGTTCGTCCCTCTGCTGCAGAAGCAGTTTCCGGAGATCACCGACTTCTATCTGCCGCCGGAGGGCTGTTCTTACCGGATGGCCGTGGTCACCATGAGAAAGCAGTATCCGGGACACGCGAAGCGGGTGATGATGGGGGTGTGGTCGTTCCTGCGCCAGTTCATGTACACCAAGTTCGTCATCGTCACCGACGATGACGTGGACGCCCGGGACTGGAAGGACGTGGTGTGGGCCATGACCACGCGCATGGACCCGGCTCGGGACACCACGGTCATCGAGAACACACCTATCGATAGCCTCGACTTCGCGTCCCCGGTGGTGGGGCTCGGGTCGAAGATCGGCTTCGATGCCACCACGAAACTCGCCGGTGAGACGGATCGCCGCTGGGGCCGGCCCATCGCCATGAGCCCCGAGGTGCGCCGGCGGGTGGACGACCTGTGGTCCGGGCTCGGTATCGACCAGGATGATTGAGCCCTGATCAGGCCCTGACCAGGCCATGGGCTTGGCACTGGTGCCGCCCTTGGGCTAAGCTACGCGCCTTTTCCCGGTGGCGGGTCCGGGTTCCCGATCCCGATTACCACCCCGGCGGTGAACGAGAGGCAACGACATGAAAGCGGAGATCCATCCG
>CBDTYP010000198.1:0-6194 GCA_965364645.1 uncultured Gammaproteobacteria bacterium
CGCGACGGCGTCGGGATCGTAGGCCGCTCGGCGATAGATCAGATCGATCGGCTGCATGGTCGGCCCGCCGCGCTCAGTCGTCGATCTGTGCGTCGTCGACGTACGGGACAGCCTCTTCGATCGATTCCCACATGTAGCGCATGCTCGGCGAGCGTTGCTCTTCGGCGATGTGCGCGACGAGTCCCGCGGAGCGGGAGACGACGGCAACGCCGCGCATGACGCCGGCGGGTATACCGATCTCGCCGAGCAGCGCGCCGACCGCGCCGGTCGCGTTGATGGTGAGATGTTTGCCATAGTGCGCGTCGACGGCGACGGAGAGCGTGCGCAGCGCGCCGATGTGCTCACCGGGTACGCCTTCCGCCTCAGCAACGGCGAAGAGCTTAGGCGTGCGTGGGTCATCGGGCTTGTGCATATGGTGTCCGAAGCCCGGCAGGGGTTTGCGGGCCGAGCGGTACTCGGCGGCGATCTCCCGCGCGGCCTCCTCCCTGTCCGGTGCGGCGAGGATGCGTTCGATCAACGCGGCGCAGCCTTCCATGGTGCCGACGAATACGCTGCCGACAGCAAGTAATCCCGCGCTCACGCCCGCTTGCAACGATTCCGGCGTACTCCCGTAGATCATGCGGGTGGCGATGGCGCTCGGCGTGAGGCCGTGCTCCATGAGGGTGACCAGTACGGCGTCGAGAATCCGGGTCTCGCCCGCGCTGGGGCGCCGCCCCGTGATGGCGAGGTAAGTCATCTCGGTGAACGTCAGCTCGCCGATGAGGTCTTCGACGAGATCGGCGCCGTAGACGGTAATCGTTTCGTTGGTGTGGGTGGAGATGCGGGTCGTCGGCGTTGGCTTCTTGTTCATTTTTTCGCGAGCAAGCTCGCTCCTACTGGGAGGGGCGTGGATAGTTGACGATCCTCATCAACTAGTCGTCGAACTGCAAGCCGTGCTCTTTAATCTTGCGCGTCAGGGTGTTGCGGCCCCAGCCGAGGAGTCGGGCGGCGTCCTGGCGTCGTCCCCCCGATGCACTCAGCGCCGTCTCGATCATGATCTGCTCGAAACGGGGAACGGCGTCGTCGAGCAGTCCGTTCTTGCCGGCCGCCAGATGGCGCTCCGCCCAGCGGCGGAGCTGCGACTGCCAGTCGTCGTCTCCCGCCGACGGTTCCGGTCCCTCGCGAAGCTCCGGCGGCAGATCCGTAAGCTGGATCTGATCTCCAGACGCCATCACGGTCAGCCAGCGGCAGAGATTCTCGAGCTGGCGCACGTTCCCGGGCCAGGCCATCGCTGTCAGGTACTGCTCGACATCGTTGCCGAGGGTCTTGGTCGCGGCCCCGAGCTCCTCCGCGGCGGCCGACAGGAAGTGACGGAGCAGCGCCGGGATGTCTTCGCGCCGATCCCTCAACGCCGGCACGTGCACGCGGATCACGTTGAGGCGGTGATAGAGATCGTCCCGAAAGATCCCGGCGCGCACGTGGGACTCGAGATCCTGGTGAGTGGCGGCGATGATGCGCACGTCCACGCGGATCGGCACGTGTCCGCCGACCCGGTAGAACTCACCGTCGGCGAGCACGCGCAAGAGCCGCGTCTGCAGCTCCGGCGGCATGTCGCCGATCTCGTCGAGGAAGAGCGTGCCGCCGTCGGCCTGCTCGAAGCGCCCGAGCCTCTGGCTCTGGGCGCCGGTGAAGGCGCCGCGCTCGTGACCGAATAGCTCGGATTCCAGGAGCTCCTTCGGGATCGCCGCCGTGTTCAGCGCGATGAACGGCGCGTTCGTGCGCGGGCTGTGGCGATGCAGGGCGCGCGCCACGAGCTCCTTGCCGGTGCCGGATTCGCCCGTGATGAGCACCGTGATGTTGGAACGGGAGAGCCGGCCGATGGCGCGGAACACCTCCTGCATAGCGGGCGCCGAGCCGACGATGCCGCCGACGGCACTCGCCGGGGCGTCCGCCGGCGCCGCCCAGTCCTGGCTCTCCTTGTGACGCCCGAGTGCGCGGCGTACGAGCGCGACTGCCTCGTCCACGTCGAATGGCTTCGGCAGATACTCGAACGCGCCGCCCTGATAGGCGGACACCGTGCTCTCGAGATCCGAGTACGCGGTCATGATGATGACCGGGAGCTTCGGAAAGCGGGCGGAGATGTTCTCGAGCAGGCTGAGACCGTCCATCTCCGGCATGCGGATGTCGGAGACGACCACATCGGGCTGCTCGATGCCGAGCCGCGCCATGGCCTCCGCGCCGTTCTCGAACACGGCGACCTCCATGCCCGCCTGGGTCAACGCCCTCTCGAGTACCCACCGTATCGAACGATCGTCGTCGATGACCCACACCCGCGTACCGCTCATGCTTCGTTCTCCACGGGCAGGATGAGGCTGAAAGTCGTGTCCCCCGGCAGGCTCGTGTACTCGATGGAGCCGCCGTGCTGGTGCACCAGTGACTGTGCGATGGAAAGCCCGAGGCCGGTGCCGTCGCTGCGCCCCGTCACCAGCGGGAAGAACACGTGCTCGTGGAGATCCTCGGGCACGCCGGGTCCGTCGTCGTGCACTTCGATGCGCACGACCAGACGGTGGCAGATCTGGCCGATGGTGAACCTGCGCTGAACCCGCGTTCGGATCTGCACCTCGCCGCTGCCATCGAGAGCCTGCACGGCGTTGCGCGCCACGTTGAGCGTCGCCTGGATGAGCAGCTCGGGGTCTGCGTGCAGAGGCGGAATGCTGGGATCGTAGTCCCTCGCGACGCGGACACCCGGCGGCGCCTCTGCGCTCAGCAGCGCGCGCACCCGCTCCGTCACCTCGTGGATGTTGATGCTGCGCTTGCTCGGCATGCCCCGGGGGCCGAGCATGCGATCCAGAAGATTCTGCAGCCGATCGGCCTCGTGGACGATGACCTGGGTGTACTCCTTCAGCCCGTCGTCGGCCAGCTCGCGCTCGAGCAGCTGCGCCGCGCCCCGCAGCCCTCCGAGGGGGTTGCGGATCTCGTGGGCGAGGCCGCGCATGAGCGCGCGCACCGATGCGTTGCGCGCAACGCCCTGCTCTTCCCGGGTGATGCGACGGTGGCGATCCACCTGCACGAGCTCGAGAAGCAGGGGCGCCTCGCTGTCGCCGATCGGGGTGACGCTGCAGTCCACGGTGATGGTCTGGGTGGGGAGCTCGAGATGCATCGCCCTCTCGCTGAAGGGCGCGCCGCTGGTGGTTGCCCGGGTGAGCGCGGCGGCGAAGAGGTCGGACTCCGGCAGCAGACCCTCGACGCTCGTACCGATGACCTGGTTGGCGCTCACGTCCAGCAGCTCCTCGGCGGCGGGATTCATGGCCAGCAGGCGCAGATCGGTGCCGAGCAGCAGGACCGCCGTGCTGAGGTTGTCGATGATTGCCTTGGTGCTGTCCACGGGCTCGTTCTGAAATTGACCGGCGGCGGCCGATCGGGCCGGCCAGGCTGGTTGGGTGGTCGCGGCGGATACGGACATGCTTTCCTGTCAGCAAGATTCGGACCAGCCCGGCGGCCGTCAGCGTGATCGACGTCGGCAGGGTCGAAAGTCCGCTCCGATCGCGGGATTACGGGGATCTACGGCTCCGACCCGGCGCGCGGGGACGCCCCGGCCCGGCCCGGGCTGTCCATGAAAAGGGGAGTATGCACCAAAATGGTGCGTGAAGGTATCGGAGGCGGGCCGCGGGACCCCGGGGCGATCAGCCGCCGCCGCGCTTCAGGTGGAAGATGACGCTGTTACTACGGACGATTTCCTTGCCCTGGGCGTCCTTTACGGACGCCTGCACCGTATGGGTGCCGCGGTCCACGTCGGTCAGGGTTAAGGAAGTGCCTTTGCCGCTGCCGATGGACTGGCCGTCCATCATGACCTCGATGCTGTGCCCGCCGCGAAGGGCCGGGCTGAGGCTCAGGCTGACCCGCACGCTGCCGCCGTTGTCGCGGATGGTGGCGTCGTTGGCGGGGCTGGTGACGGTGAACTCCTCGTAGCTGCCGTCATCCTTGTCCTCATCGTCCTTGTCGGCGGTGGAGTCCTCCAGGGGCGGCGCGGCCGGCACCGTGAAGCTCTGCAGGGGCTCGACCGTGACCTCCTCGCCGGACGTCGCCTCCGGGGGCGGCTTGTCCGAGTAGATCACCTCACCGCTGGGCAGGGTGTACTTGACGATCTTGCCCGCGTGGGCGGCACCCACGGCCAGCATCAGACACAGGAAAATGGGTATTCTGTGCATGTTTCGAGCATAGACAAGCGCTCGAATCCCGACAACGAATACCATCGCAAAGCGTGGCTTGCGTCCCATTTGGCCTCGCCCGTCAGGCCAGAGCGGGCGGAGGGAGGCGGCCAATCGGGACATCCGCCGGGGCAGAGGCTCAGTTGGTCGGCAGACGCCGCTGGGCCGCCTGGTGGATGGTGAATGTCACGCTGTTGCTCTGGGCCATCACCTTGCCGGCGGAGTCCTTGATTACCGCTTGCAGCACGTGAGTGCCTCTATCCACCTGCTCGAGCGTGAAGGCGGTGGATCGCCCGCCGCCGACGGAAACGCCGTCCATGACCAGGTCGACGCGGTCGCCCGGCCTGAGTGAGGGCCGCGCCTCGACATCGACCTTCACCTGGCCACCGGTGCCCCACAGGGACCCGTTCTGCTCCGGTTGGGTGATCGTGACATGCTCGTAGATAGGCTTCGACTGCTGGCGCGGCGGCTCCTCGAAAGCGTCTCGGGGCGATCCGGCGAGCGGCACCGTGTTCAGAGGCGGCACGTCGATAGCCTGGGCGGCCTGGCCGGGCGGCGGATTGTCGGTGAACTCGACGGTGCCGTCGGGCTGCACGACCCGGTAGACGGTCTGGGAATGGGCCAGTCCACAGACGAGGGTCGCACAAAGAATGAAAGCGAGCTTTCTCACGCGAGTATCGTGGCCGTCAGCCGCCACCGCCGAAAGGCACGGCTCTCGGCTGGCTCGGCTGCAGAATCTTGCTGCGCCGCTGCAGCGTGAAGGTGATGCTCTCGCTGCTGGCGACGACCTTGCCGGCCGAGTTCTTGACCACCGCCTGCAGGCTGTGGGTGCCGCGCTCCATGTCGGTCAGGGCGAAGTTGGTCTTCTTGCCGCCGCCGATGGACTGGCCGTCGAGCTTGAGCTCGACCTTGTCGCCGCTTCGCAGCTTCGGGTTGATGCTCACGTCCACGTTCACGTTGCCCGCGTTGTCGCGGATGGACGCGTTGGCCTCCGGGTTCGTAATACGGAACTCGGCGTAGCCCTTCTCGAGCTCGGCGGCCGGTGAGTCGTCGAACGCGTCGCGGGGCGAGGCAAGTGCCGGAGTCGTATTGAGCGGCTGCACGGCGACCTCTTCCGCGCCGTCGCCGGGCTGGGGCGAGTCGGTGAACATCACGGTGCCATCGGGCTGGATGACCTTGTAGACCTTCTGGGCGAGCGCGGCGCCGCTCACCAATGCCAGACAGAGAATCAGCGCGAGTTGTTTCATGCCAACAGGATAGACAATGGGTACGGAGGCAACAATTAAAAAGCCCCCGAAATCGGGGGCTTAGGAAGGAAAGGATAACCCGGGCCGAAGCCCGGGTCCTGCGCCTCGCTCAGAGACTGTAGTACATGTCGAACTCCACCGGATGGGTGGTCATGCGGAAGCGCGTGAGCTCCTCCATCTTGAGCTCGATGTAGGCATCGATGGTGTCGTTGGTGAAGACATCGCCGGCCAGCAGGTACTCGCGATCGTTGTCGAGGGCGGCCAGCGCCTCGTCGAGGGACGCGCACACCGTGGCGATACCCTTCTCCTCCTCCGGCGGCAGATCGTAGAGATCCTTGTCGAGCGGCACGCCCGGATCGATCTTGTTCAAGATCCCGTCGAGTCCCGCCATCATCAACGCGGTGAAGATGAAGTACGGGTTGCCGTTGGAGTCCGGAAAGCGGACCTCCAGGCGGCGCGCCTTCGGGTTCGCCACGTGGGGCACACGCACCGACGCCGAGCGGTTCTTGGCGGAATACGCGAGCAGCACCGGCGCCTCGAAGCCCGGGACCAGGCGCTTGTAGCTGTTGGTGCCCGAGTTGGTGAAGGCGTTCAAGGACCGGGCGTGCTTGAAGATGCCGCCGATGTAGTGGAGCGCGGTCTCCGAAAGACCCGCGTACTTCTCACCGGAGAACACGTTCTCGCCGCCCTTGGCGAGAGACTGGTGCACGTGCATGCCGTTGCCGTTGTCGCCCACCAGCGGCTTCGGCATGAAGGTCGC
>CBDTYP010000199.1:0-6190 GCA_965364645.1 uncultured Gammaproteobacteria bacterium
GCCTTCGAGCTCATGAAGGCCATGATCGAGGCGGGCGCCGCCGGCGTGCACTTCGAGGACCAGCTGTCTTCCGCGAAGAAGTGCGGTCACATGGGCGGCAAGGTGCTGCTGCCGACCCAGGAGTCCGTCCAGAAGCTGATGGCCGCGCGCCTGGCGGCGGACGTGTGCGGCGTGCCCACGCTATTGCTCGCGCGGACGGACTCCCTGGCGGGGGCGCTCCTCACCAGCGACGTGGATCCGAAGGACCATCGATTCCTGACCGGCGAGCGCACCGTAGAAGGTTTCTACCGTGTACGCTGCGGCATGGAGCAGGCCATCGCCCGGGGACTCGCCTACGCACCCCACTGCGATCTCCTCTGGTTCGAGACCGGCACACCGGACCTGGACGAGGCGCGGGAGTTCGCCGCCGCCATCCACGCCGAGTATCCGGGCAAGATGCTGTCCTATAACTGCTCGCCGTCGTTCAACTGGAAGGCGCATCTCGACGACAACAGCGTGGCGCGCTTCCAGAAGGAGCTCGGCGCCATGGGTTACCGCTACCAGTTCATCACGCTGGCCGGCTTCCATGCCCTCAACTACAGCATGTTCGATCTCGCGACCCGCTACCGGGACAGCGGCATGACCGCGTTTGTTAATCTCCAGGAGCAGGAGTTCGCCGCCGAGGGCCGCGGCTACACCGCCACCCGCCACCAGCGGGAGGTCGGCGCCGGCTACTTCGACAGCGTCACCCAGTCCATCAGCGGCGGCACCAGCTCCATCACCGCCCTGAAGGGCTCCACGGAAGAGGAGCAGTTCGAGGACGGCACGGAAGCGGAGAGCCAGGCGGTCGCCTGAGTTTTCTGTAGGTTGGTGCTGAGCGAAGCGAAGCCCAACGTGACGACCTGGATGTTGGGCTTCGCTTCGCTCAGCACCAACCTACAAGATCCGCGGACAAGATTCAGGGGCGTTACAGGAGCAGGTTCTCGAGGGTGCGCTCGTAGATCGTCGAGAGCGTGTCCAGGTCTTCCACGCGCACGTGCTCGTCGATGCTGTGGATACTGGCGTTGACGGGGCCGAGCTCGACGACCTGGGCGCCGGTGCGGGCGATGAAACGGCCGTCGGAGGTGCCGCCGCCAGTGGATGGCTCGGCGCCTTCGCCGGTCACCTCCGTGACGGCGCCCTGGATCGCGTCCAGCAACGCGCCGGGATGGGTCAGGAAGGGCTCGCCGGAATGCCGCCATGCGAGGGAGTAGTCGAGCCCGTGCTCCTCGAGAATCCCCGCGACCCGTTCCCGCAGCCCGTCCGCGGTCAACGCCGTGGAGTAACGGAAGTTGAACAGCGCCTCCAGATGACCCGGGATGACGTTGTCCGCGCCGGTGCCGGCGTTCACGTTGGAGACCTGGAACGAGGTGGCGGGGAAGTCGTCGTTGCCCTCGTCCCAGACTTCCGCGTCCAGCGCGGCCAGCGCCCGGGCGAACCCGTGGATGGGATTGACGGCGCGCTCGGCGTAGGCCACGTGGCCCTGGACGCCGCGCACGTTCAGATTACCGTTGAGCGAGCCGCGGCGGCCGTTGCGTAGTCGGTCGCCGAGGCGCGCGTGGCTGGAGGGCTCGCCCACCAGACACCAGTCGATGGCCTCGCCGCGCTCGCGCAGCGACTCCAGCACCCGCACCGTGCCGTCCACGGCCGGCCCTTCCTCGTCGCTGGTGATGAGAAACGCGATCGCGCCGCGGTGCTCGGCGTGGGTGCCGCAGAAGCGCTCGCAGGCGGTAATGAACGCGGCGATGCTGCCCTTCATGTCGGCCGCGCCGCGCCCGAAGAGCAGGCCGTCCCGGATCTCCGGCGCGAACGGCGGCGACGACCAGTGTTCCTCGGGTCCCGTCGGCACGACGTCCGTATGGCCCGCGAAGGCGAACACGGGCCCGTCGGCCGGGCGCCGCGCCCACAGGTTGGTGACCTCGCCGAACGCGAGGGTCTCGCAGGCGAAGCCGAGGGGTTCCAGGCGCGCGCGGATCAGGTTCTGGCAGCCCGCGTCCTCCGGCGTGACCGATGGCCGCGCCATCAGCTCCATGGTCAGTGCCAGCGTCGGCGTCACGGCTGCGGGCGGGCCGTCATCCCTGCTCCTCGGCGTCTTCTTCGTCGGGGATCATGTAGCGGAACAGGTAGATCATCTGCGCGAACACGAAGACGAACATGAGGCCCGTCAGGCCGAAGAGCTTGAAGTTCACCCATGTATCGGTGCTGAAGTTGTAGACGACGAACAGATTGAGGGCGCCTACGGCCAGGAAGAACACGATCCAGAGGGCGTTCAGCACCCCCCACACCTTCGCCGGCGGCTCGAACTTGGCGTCGAAGAATCGCTGGACCAGGGTCTTGTGCCCGATGAAATGGCTGCCGAGGAAGGCGACGGCCAGCACCCAGAAGAACACCGTGGACTTCCACTTGATGTAGATCTCGTCCTGCAGCAGGAGGGTCACCCCGCCCATGGTGACCAGCAGCCCCAGGGTGACCAGGTGGACCTTCTCGACCCGGCGATGGCGCCACCAGGTCACGGCCACCTGGACACAGGTGGCGACGATGATGACGGCGGTGGCCGCGAGGATGCCCTCCTGCGGGTCGTCGTAGGACTTGAAGGTCAGGAAGAACAGCAGGACGGGAAAGAAATCGAACAGCAGTTTCATGGCACGGCGCGGCTCCGGGTGAGCGCGGCAGTATACTCCATCTGGCCGCCGCCCCGTCGCGGTTGTGGCGCCTCCCGCGGGCGTCCATTAGAATGCGCGCCGTGCGACCATGAGCCAGTTCCTCGAGATCCATGCCGCCAACCCCCAGCAGCGCCTGATCTCCCGGGCGGTGGCGGTGATCCGGGGCGGCGGCGTCATCGTCTATCCCACGGATTCCTGCTACGCGCTCGGCTGCTGCCTCGGCAACAAGGCGCCGCTCGAGCGCATCCGGCGCATCCGCAAAGTGGATCAGAGCCACAACTTCACCCTGGTATGCCGGGATCTCTCGGAGCTGGCAACCTATGCCCGCGTCGACAACAGTGCCTTTCGCCTGCTGAAGGCCCTCACGCCGGGCCCCTACACCTTCATCCTGCACGCGAGCCGCGAGGTGCCGCGGCGCATGCAGAATCCGCGCCGCAAGACCATCGGTCTGCGGGTGCCGCGCCATCCCATCACCCAGTCTCTGCTGGAGAGTCTGGGGGAGCCACTGATGAGCTCCACGCTCCTGCTGCCGGGCGACGAGCTGCCGCTCACCGATTCCCGGGAGATAGTCGAGCGCCTCGATTCTCAGGTGGATCTGGTCATCGACGGCGGGTATTGTGGCCTCGAACCAACTACCGTACTGGACCTCACGGGGGAGACGCCGAACGTCTTACGGCATGGTCGCGGCGACGTGAGCCTGCTGTCGTTATGAGCGCCTACGTGCACCAACGGGACACCGACTCAGCTGCCGAGCTCCCCGGGCGACGGGTTTGAGCTCTATCCCCAGCCAGCATCAGCGTGTCCTCTCCGGCATGCGGCCCACCGGCCGTCTGCATCTCGGCCATTACCATGGCGTCCTCAAGAACTGGGTCAGGCTGCAGCACGAGTACGAGAGCTACTTCTTCGTTGCCGACTGGCACGCGCTGACCACCCACTACGAGGACCCTTCCGTCATCTCCGAGAGCGTCTGGCAGATGGTCATCGACTGGCTGGCGGCGGGTATCAGCCCCGGGGACGCGACGCTGTTCATTCAGTCCCGGGTGCCGGAGCACGCGGAGTTGCATCTCCTGCTTTCGATGGTCACGCCGCTCGGTTGGCTGGAGCGCGTGCCGAGTTACAAGGATCAGCAGGAGAAGCTGCGCGAGCGAGACCTCGCTACCTACGGCTTCCTAGGCTACCCGGTGCTGCAGAGCGCCGATATCCTCGCCTACAAGGCGGGCCTCGTGCCCGTGGGTGAGGATCAGGTCGCGCACATCGAGCTCACCCGCGAGATCGCGCGGCGCTTCAATTTCCTGTTCGGCCGCGAGCCCGGATTCGAGGAGAAGGCGGAGGCCGCCATCAAGAAGATGGGCAAGAAGAATGCGCGCCTGTACCGGGATCTCAAGCGGCGTTTTCAGGAGGAGGGTGACGCGGAGGCGCTCGAGATCGGGCGGGCGCTGCTGGAGGACCAGCAGAACATCACGCTGGGCGATCGCGAGCGGCTGTACGGCTTTCTCGAAGGCGGCGGCAAGGTGATACTTCCGGAGCCGCAGCCTTTGCTCACGCCTGCCTCGAAGATGCCCGGACTCGACGGTCATAAGATGTCGAAGTCCTACGATAACGTCATCTCACTGCGCGACGACCCGAAAGAAGTCAGCGAGAAGCTGCGTACGATGCCGACGGACCCGGCGCGGGTGAGGCGCAGCGATCCCGGTAATCCGGAACTCTGCCCCGTGTGGCAACTGCACCAGGTCTATTCCAACGAAGAGACCCAGGCGTGGGTGCAGGACGGTTGCCGGGGCGCCAAGTTCGGTTGCCTGGACTGCAAGCAGCCGGTAATCGATGCGGTGCTCGTGGAGCTCGAGCCGCTGCGCGAGCGCGCCGTGGAGTACGAGGACAATCCGGACCTGGTGCGCTCGATCATCACCGAGGGGTGCGATCAGGCACGGGACATGGCGCGGGAAACCCTCGAGGACGTGCGCCAGGCCATGGGGCTCGAGTACCGTTGATGGGGTGCAATCATGATCGATAGCGACGGCGACACCCGCACAGAAGACGCGACCGGGGACGAAGGCGAGACCACGGCGCTCGCCGGCGAGCCGCGCCAGGAGGAGCTCCCATTCGCCATCGTCGAAGGCGTCGCGGTAACGGAGTTGCCGCGGGATCTCTACATTCCGCCAAATGCTCTCGAGGTGTTTCTGGAGGCTTTCGAAGGGCCGCTGGATCTGCTGCTCTATCTCATCAAGAAGCAGAATCTCGACATCCTCGACATTCCCATCGCCGAGATCACCCGCCAGTACATGGAGTATGTGGACCTCATGAAGGATCTGCGTCTCGAGCTGGCGGCGGAGTATCTGGTCATGGCCGCCATGCTCGCGGAGATCAAGTCACGTATGCTGCTGCCGCGTCCGGAGGCGGAGCTCGACGACGAGGGCGATCCGAGGGCCGAGCTCATCCGCCGCCTGCAGGAGTACGAACGTTACAAGCAGGCCGCCGAAGAGATCAACGAGCTGCCGAGGGTCGGCCGGGACCTCATCATGACCGAGGCCGAAGCGCCCCACGTGCAGGTGGTCAAGCGTCAGCCCACCGTACGTGTGGAGGATCTCGTCATGGCGTTGGCCGATGTCTTCCAGCGCGCCCGCCTGTATTCCCATCATCACATCCAGGGCGAGCCGCTGTCGGTGCGCGAGCGCATGTCGTCGATACTGTCGGCGCTGGATGGCGACAAGGGGAAGTACACCGAGTTTACTTCTCTGTTCACGGTCGAGGAGGGCAGACGCGGCGTCATCGTGACCCTGCTCGCGGTCCTCGAGCTGGTCCGCGAGATGTTGATCGATCTCGTGCAGGCCAAGCCTCTGGGACCAATCCACGTCCGGGTTCAGGTTTGATAAAGGGTTGTGCAAAGCCAATGTATCGAAACGAAGTCGAAATACCATGAGTCAGGAAAAGCTTAAGAATATTGTAGAGGCGGCGATGTTTGCCGCCCAGCGCCCGCTTACGGTCGACGATCTCGCCGCCCTGTTCGACGGCAGCAGCTGGACGCCGGAGCGCAAGTCCATACGCGAGGCGTTGTCGCAGCTCGCCGAGGACTGGCAGGAGCGCGGCATCGAGTTGAAGGAGGTGTCGAGCGGGTTCCGCTTCCAGGTTCGCAAGGAGTACTCCGGTTGGCTCGGCAGCCTGTGGTCGGAACGCCCGCCGCGCTACACTCGCGCGCTGTTGGAGACACTCGCGCTGATCGCCTATCGACAGCCGATCACTCGCGGCGAGATCGAGGACGTGCGCGGCGTGAGCGTCAGTCCGTCCATCATCAAGACACTGACCGATCGGGAGTGGATCCGCGTGCTCGGCCACCGGGACGTTCCCGGGCGCCCCGAGCTGTTCGGCACCACGCGGGAATTTCTCGACAGCTTCAACCTGAAGAGCCTGGATCAGTTGCCTCCCTTGAGTGAGGTCAAGGACATCGACACCATGACCGACGATCTGTTCGCCACCGTGCCTCTGGTGGCCGTGGTGGACACCCAGGGTGACTC
>CBDTYP010000200.1:0-6116 GCA_965364645.1 uncultured Gammaproteobacteria bacterium
TGCTGGCCAGATTAAGCAACGCCTGCCGGACGCGCAACGGATCTCCCCGTACCGCCCCCACCTCGGCGTCAGCGGAGACCGCGAGCGCGTTTCCGTTCCGATCCGCCAGGGGGCGAACCGTCATCTCGATATCGTCGACGAGCCGGGACGCGTCGATGGACTGAATGTCCAGCTCGATCCGCCCGGCCTCGATCTTGGACAGATCCAGAATGTCGTTGATGAGGTCCAGCAGGTGCTTTCCGGCGCGGCCGATGCGTTCGTGCGCGTTAATCTGCTCGGCGTCCCCGTCGGCGACGGCGTCTTCGTGGAGCATCTCCGAGAGTCCGATGATGGCATTCAGCGGCGTCCTCAGCTCGTGGCTCATATTGGCCAGGAACTGACTCTTGGCGATGCTCGCCCGCTCGGCCTCCCGGGCACGTTCCTCGAGCTCGGCGTTCATCGCGGCGACGGTCCTGTTGAGCCTCTTCAGCTGCGTGCTCTGATTCAGAAACACCGCCACTATGAGAAAGAGGTAACCGGTGAACTCGATCGCGGGCTTGTAGTAGATGTAGAGAGTCCCGACGATGATGACCACGCCGACGATCCCCACCGCCAGAGGCAGGTTGCTGTCGTGCCTCCTGCGATCCCAGTAGAGCCCCACCAGCGCCACCAGGGCCAGCAGCGTCATGATGGCGGCCTGCACGTGCGGATTGATCTCCGGCGGGGCCGCGAAGCCGAGCCATACGAACACCAGGAAGATTATCTTGAGGTAACAGGTCGCGAGAGACCCGACCATCCCGGCGAAGGCGAGTCGGCCGAACGGGACGCGGTCGGCCGCCGTGCTCAATGGCCGACTCCCGCCTCTTCGTCGAGGAGCCTTCCCGAGTACCAGCGGGCGAAGCTCGCGACGCTGGGCTCGAGCCAGGAGAATCGGCCCGGGCGGGCGAAGGGAGAGTCGAGACCGAGCTGTTGCCTCTCGAGGGCCGGTATGTCTTCGTCGATGGCGGCATCGAGCCGCTCGTAGTAGTGCTGAGCGAGGGAATCGAAGTCGGGGCGCGTGCTCGTATCGGCGGGGAAGCAGGCCGTCATGCCCACCCGCGTCCGGTCAGGCGCCAGAGGATAGGTCTCGTATACCCAGACCGACTCGGTCCCGGCCGCGAAGGTCAGATTCGGGAACATCCATGTGTAGCGGGTGCCGCGGCGGTTGTCCCCGGCGAGCCCTTCGATGAGCGGCAGGCTTCGTTCCTGATCGCTCTTCAGCAGCGCGCCGCTGCCCTTGGTGGTGCCGAACTGGCTCGCGTAGTTGCCGTGCACCTCGTCCGGGTCGTCGGGATGATCGTAGAGATCGCCGATGGATTCGGGGTGGACGTAGGGCAGGTGATAGTACTCGTTGAAGACTTCCAGGAACGATTTCCAGTTGCACGCGACCTCGAACTCGCGCCTGCGGGTGCTGACCATGTCGCCGAGCGACCAGGGCGTGTGGAGACGGGGGAAGTCGCCGAGCCAATCGGCGAGCGGCTCGACCTCGCCGTCGAAGCAGACGAACGCGAAACCCTGGCAGGTATCCACGTGCAGGGGGATCAACCCGTGCTCCTCGAGCGCGAAATCCTCGGTCCTGTCCATGCGGGGCGCCATCAGGAGGCGGCCGTCCAGGGCGTAGGTCCAGCGGTGAAAGGGACAGCGAATCGTCCCGCAGTGGCCGTCGCCTTCGAGTAGCTTCGAACCCCGGTGGCGGCAGGTATTGGCGAACGCGCGCAACGCGCCGTCGTTGTCCCTGAGCACGACGATGGGCGCCCCGCCGATGTCCAGTGCCGAGTAGTCGCCGGGGGACGGCCAGCGGTCTCCTCGCCCGACCCCCACCCAGGCGTGGCGGAAGAGCGACTCCTGCTCCCAGCGGAATAACGCCGGATCGGCGTAGCACGCGGGCGGCAGCGTGCCCGCGGAGGGCGCGGGCAGTCGGGCCGCGGTTAAGTCCCGCCGCAGCCGATCCCGATCGATGTCTCCCACACCCCAATCAGGCATAGGTCGAGTCCCCCGCCAGCACCCGTATCCAGGTCCGAGTCTTGCAGATTTCCAAGCCCTTGGGAAAGGCCGCGGCGCCTTGATTGGGCGCGCCAAGCGTGTAGGGTACACGGCTCTGAACACCGCAATCCGCGGGAATCACGAGGCGACCCGACTTGGCCGGATCCGGGGACCAGACGCGCGGCGCGCGCACACTGCTCGACAAGCTGTGGGACATCCACGTCGTCGACGCGCTGGAGGATGGCGCCGATCTCCTGCACGTGGACCGCATTCTTCTGCACGATCTCAGCGGCGCCAACGCCATAGAGGATCTTCAGGAGCGCGGACTGGCGGTCGCCAACCCGAATCTGATCTTCGCCACCCCCGATCATGCCGTCTCCACGGCCCCGGGGAGAGGTGACGGCGAGGGCAGCCGCGCCCGGAAGGTGGTCATCCTGCGGGAAGGGAGCCGCGCCCAGGGTATCCGCTACTACGACGTGAACGAGCCCGGCCAGGGAATCGTGCACGTCATCGGCCCGGAGCAGGGTATCACGCTACCTGGGGTGACCCTGGTCTGCGGCGACAGCCACACCTGTACCCACGGCGGGCTCGGTGCATTGGCATGGGGCGTCGGCTCCAGCGAGCTCGCGCACGCGATGGTCACGCAGACGTCGGTGCAGCGCCGGCCGCAGCGAATGCGTGTGGGCTTCGAGGGACGGATCTCCGACGGCGTCGAGCCTAAGGACCTGGTCCTCCATCTCATCGGCCGCATCGGCGCGGGCGGCGGCAACGGCTACGCCGTAGAGTACGCAGGCTCCGCCATTCGCGGCATGAGCATCGAAGGGCGCATGACCGTCTGTAATCTCTCCATCGAGCTCGGCGCGCGTTTCGGTCTCGTCGCGCCCGACGACACGACCTACGAGTATGTCGCGGGCCGTGAGTTCGCGCCAGCGGGGGAGGCATGGGATCACGCGCTCGCGCACTGGCGGGATCTCTACTCGGACGACGGGGCGGTGTTCGACCACGAAGTGGCGATCGACGCGGCTCAAATCGCGCCCCAGGTGACATGGGGGACAAGTCCCGAGGACGTGATCGCCATCGACGGGCGCATCCCCGATCCGCAATCGGTGGACGATCCCCATCGGCGCGCTTCTATGGCGGGCGCGCTTGAATACATGGCGCTCGAGCCCGGCCGCGCCATCGCCGGCACGCCGATTCAATGGGTCTTCGTCGGTTCCTGCACCAATGCACGGCTCAGCGATCTCCGCGAGGCCGCCGGCATCGCCCGGGGGCGGAATGTCGCTACCGGCGTCACCGCCTGGGTCGTCCCCGGCTCCCAGGCCGTCAAGCGCGATGCGGAAGCCGAGGGCCTGGATCGGATCTTCCGCGAGGCCGGTTTCGACTGGAGGGAGCCGGGCTGCGCCATGTGCGTGGCCGCCAACGGCGAGCAGGTCGGTCCCGGCGAGCGCTGCGTCTCCACCACCAATCGCAATTTCATCGGCCGCCAGGGCCCGCGAGCACGGACCCATCTCGCGAGCCCCAAGACCGCGGTGGCGAGTGCGATCGCGGGCTGTATCGCCGACGTCAGGGCGTTGTAGACATGGAGAAGTTCGTCGTCCACGAGGGTATCGCCGCGCCCCTGCTGCACCGGGACCTGAACACCGACGTCGTCATTCGCATCGAGCGGCTCGTCGCGGAGCCGAAGCACACGCTCGGAGGATTCCTCTTCGAGTCTCTGCGCTTCGATCCCGCCGGTGAGCCGATCCCGGATTTCGTGCTCAACCGCGAGGGCTACCGGGACGCGACGATACTGATCGCCGGCGACAACTTCGGCTGCGGCAGTTCGCGGGAAGGCGCGGTGTGGGCGCTCGCGAGCTTCGGTATCCGCTGTGTCATCGCGCCGAGCTTCGGCGAGATCTTCTACAACAACTGTTTCCAGAACGGGCTCCTGCCAATCGTGCTGCCGCCCGATGAGATCCAGGTGCTCGCGCAGCACGCCGCCGTGCCCGCGCGTTTCACGGTAGACCTCGAGCGTCAGCGCATCGTCACCCCGGGCAATCGGGAGATCCCCTTCGACATCGCGCCCGCGAGACGGGAAGCGCTTCTCGAGGGCCTGGACGGCATCGGCATGACGCTCAAGCGAAAGGATGCAATCGACGCGTACCGCGATCGGGATTGCGTCGATCGCCCCTGGATCCACGGCGCGACCAAGCTCCCATAGATCCCATGTCTTCGATGCTCGCCGGATTTCAACGCTGGTTCGATCGCACGATCCTCGAGCTCGGGCGGGAGCTGCGCATATCCTATCTTCCGCCGCTCATGGTGTACGTGGCCGCGGGCATTTCCGGGTTGACGGGTATCGTCGGCACCTTCTTCGTGAAGGACTACCTCGGGCTCTCGGCGGAATTCCTCGCCGCCCTGGGTTTCTGGGCGGGGATCCCCTGGGCGTTGAAGATGCCCCTGGGGCATCTGGTCGATCTCATCTGGCGCTACAAGGCCGTGCTCGTCTACGTGGGCGCCTCGCTGATCGCGCTGAGCCTGCTCATCATGATCGGGCTGATAGGCAACACCGATGCCATGCGCGAGGTCATGCCGGCGGAGGCTTGGTTCGTCTTGAGTGCGCTGCTCGCGCCCGTGGGCTATGTGGTCCAGGACGTGGTCGCCGATGCCATGACGGTGGAGGCGGTGCCCCGCGTCGACAAGGACGGGGAGCCGGTGGACCCCGAGACGCGGAGGCTGATGCATACGACCATGCAGACCCTCGGCCGCGTCGCGATCATCGGCGGCAGCGTGCTGGTGGCGCTCCTGAACGTCGCGCTGTTCAGCGGCGTGGAGGCGATGTCGGGGGCGGAGAAGGCGGGCGTCTACGTACAGATCTACGAGCTGGCTCTCCTCATCCCCGTCATCTCCGTCTTCGGTGTCCTGCTGGGCGGGCATCTCAAGAGGCGCGACATCCGGCGGCTCAGGGCCCAGGGGCACGAGCTCGCCGAGGCGCGGGATCTGATCGAGGGGCGTATGGAGCCGACGTCGCCGAACTGGTGGATCCTCGGCGGCAGCCTCATCTTCGTCGTCTTCACCCTGACGACGGGGTTGAGCGGGGTGCCCTACAGCCAGGAGATCATCTTCGTCGGCTCCCTCGCGATCATCCTTTTCCTCATGTCGCGGCTCGTCGGCGCCCTCGAGCCCGAGGCCCGGCGCACGCTCGTCGGGACGGCGATCATCATCTTCGTGTACCGCGCGATCCCGACCCCGGGAGCGGGATCGACCTGGTGGATGATCGACGACCTCGGATTCGACCAGCAGTTCCTCTCCGTGCTCTCGCTCATCGCGAGCACCATCACGCTATTCGGCATGTTCATCTTCCGGCGTTTCATGGCGGAGAAGTCCATCGCCTACATCGTCGTCTTCCTGACGCTCGTGAGCACCTTCCTGAGCCTGCCGATAATCGGCATGTACTACGGCTTGCACGAGTGGACCGCCGCCCACACCGGCGGCGTCGTGGACGCACGCTTCATCGCTCTGGTCGACACCGCACTCGAGTCACCGCTGGGGCAGATCGCCATGATCCCGATGCTCGCGTGGATCGCGAACTCGGCGCCGGAGAATCTCAAGGCCACGTTCTTCGCGGTGATGGCGTCGTTCACCAATCTCGCCCTGTCGGCGAGTCAGCTGGGGACGAAGTACATGAACCAGCTCTTCACCGTCAACAGAGAGGTGAAGGATCCGGCGACCGGGGACGTCGCAATGCCCGCGGACTACAGCGAGCTCGGCATGCTGCTCATGACGGTGACGGCCATAGGGCTTGCGCTTCCGCTGGTGGCGATCCTGCTGGTACGGTTCGCACGCCTGCGCAGCGCCTGACCGAGGAGATCGGATATGGAGTTCAATCACTTTTTGTCGAGCTATCTTCCCGACACCGCCTACGGGGGGAAACGCCTGCTGGACGACATGGTCGAGCAGGCCAGGCTCGCCGATCGGCTCGGCTACCGGGGTGTGACCATCCCTGAGCATCATCTGATCAACATCCTCCTGATCCCGTCCCCGCTGCAGATGGCGGTCAAGGTAGCGGCGGAGACCGAGAACCTCGAGCTCATGACGTCGGTGGTCGTGCTTCCCATCCACGACATGCGGGTGCT
>CBDTYP010000201.1:0-6101 GCA_965364645.1 uncultured Gammaproteobacteria bacterium
ATGAGGCGTTGGAAGAAGCGCGAGTAGAGCAGATGCAGGATGGCGTGCTCGATTCCGCCGATGTACTGATCCACCGGCATCCAGTAGTCGGCGCGCTGGTCCACCATGGCGGTGTCGCAGTCGCGGCTGGCGAAGCGCGCGAAGTACCAGGAGGACTCGACGAAGGTATCGAGCGTGTCGGTCTCGCGCTTCGCGGGCTCACCGCACTTCGGGCAGGTGGTTTCGTAGAAGGCGGGGATCTGGCTTAGAGGGGGTACGACGCCTTCCACCTGCACGTCCTCGGGCAGGCACACCGGAAGATCCTCGTCGGGGACCGGCAACGCGCCGCACGACGCGCAGTTGATGACGGGAACCGGGCAGCCCCAGTATCGCTGCCGCGAAACCCCCCAGTCCCGCAGGCGGTAGTTGACCGTTTTCTTGCCGAGTCCCCGCTCCCCGAGCCACGCCGCGATGGCATCGAAGGCGGCGGCGAAGTCGAGCCCGTCGAACTCACCGGAATTCACCAGTACGCCCTTGCCGACCCACGCCTCGGCCTGGATGTCCACCTCGCCGCCGTCGGCGGGCGCAATCACCTGGACGATGGGGAGACCGTAGTTCGTCGCGAACTCGTGATCCCGCACGTCGTGGCCCGGCACCGACATGATGGCGCCCGTGCCGTAGCTCATGAGCACGAAGTTGGCGACCCACACCGGCACCCGGTCGCCGGTCACCGGATGAATCGCGTCCCGACCCAGTGCCAAGCCGCGCTTCTCCATGGTCTCCATGACCGCCTCGGAGGTCTCGATGCGCTGGCACTCCTCGATGAAGTCCGCGATCTCGGCGTTGTCCCGGGCGGCGGCCTGGGCCAGGGGATGTCCGGCGGCGACGGCCATGTAGGTCGCGCCCATGAGGGTGTCCGGGCGCGTGGTGTAGACGCGCAGGTTCTCACCCCCCGCCGCGCCATCATCCGCGAGGGGGAAATCGATCTCCACGCCCTCGGATCGCCCGATCCAGTTGCGCTGCATGGTGCGCACCGCGTCGGGCCACCCGTCGAGCTCGTCGATGGCGCCGAGGAGATCCTCGGCGAACGCCGTTATCTTGAGGAACCATTGAGGGATCTCGCGGCGCTCGATGACGGCGCCGGAGCGCCAGCCGCGACCGTTGATCACCTGCTCGTTCGCGAGCACCGTCTGATCCACCGGATCCCAGTTGACCTCGGCGTTCTTCTTGTAGAGCAAGCCCTTCTCGAACAGGCGAGTGAAGAGCCATTGTTCCCATCGGTAGTACTCGGGCCGGCACGTGGCGAGCTCTCGATTCCAGTCGTAGGCGAAACCCAACCGCTTCAGCTGGCCCCGCATGTAGTCGATGTTCTCGTAGGTCCACTTCGCCGGCGGCACTTTGTTCTGCATGGCGGCGTTCTCCGCCGGCAGCCCGAAAGCATCCCAGCCCATGGGCTGCAGCACGTTCTTCCCCAACATACGTTGGTAGCGGCTTATGACGTCGCCGATGGTGTAGTTGCGCACATGGCCCATGTGCAGGCGGCCGCTCGGGTAGGGGAACATGGACAGGCAATAAAACTTCTCCTTGTCCGGGTCCTCGCCCACGTGCAGCACGCCGGTGTCCTCCCAGTGCTGCTGCACACGGGTCTCCACCTGCTCCGGGAAATAGCGTTCGTCCATCGAATCTCGACAGGTCTCTCAGAATTCGGCGAAGAATACCGCCTCCGGGAACGGAGCGACAGGTCAGGCGGTGTCGTGGCCGGTCTCGTAGGCGTAGTCGAAGGAGTCCGAGTGGAAACTGGCGGGGTCGAGGCCGCGGGCGGTGAACTGCTCACGGGCCGCGGAGACCATGACGGGCGGGCCGCTCGCATACACGGTGAAGGCGGACAGATCCGGATGGTCCGCGAGCACGGCCTCGTGCACGAACCCGCGGTACCCGGCCCAGTCATCCCCCGGGTCCGGCTCGGACAGCACGGGTGTGTATGCGAAATGGTCGTGTTCCGACGCCCACGCCTCGACCTGGTCGTGCAGGTACAGATCCCGCCGGGCACGGACGCCCCAGTAGAGATGCATCCGCTCGGCGAAGCCCGCGGCGAGGGCGCCCTCGACGATCGCCTTGACCGGTGCGAAGCCGGTGCCGCCGGCGACGAGGATCACCGGGTGATCGTCCCTGCGGCGAAGGTAGAAGCTGCCGAGCGGCCCCCGCAGGCGCAGCAGCGCCCGCTCCTTCAGGTGATGGAACACGTACTCCGAGAATGTGCCGTCGGGGACGTGGCGGATCTGCAGCTCGAGGCGATCGTCGTCCCGGGGCGCGTTGGCGATGCTGAACGCGCGTCGCCTTCCGTCGCGCAGGAGAACATCCACGTATTGACCGGGGAGATACTGCAGCCGCTCGGGTGCCGGCAGCGCGAGCTCGAGCCCGACGACATCGTGGGCGAGCTGGTGCTTCTCCACCACCCGGCACGGAAGATTGCGCACCACGATCTTCTGATCGGAGTCGATCTCCTCGACCTCGATGCGGAGATCGGATGCCGCGTGCGCCGTGCAGAGCAGCGCGAACCCTTGTGTGGTATCGAGTGCCGTCAGGGTCCGGGGAACGCCTTCCGGGTAGTCCACCTCGCCCTCGAGGATGCGACCCTTGCAGGATCGGCAGGCACCATTTCGGCAACCGTAGGGCAGGGCGAGCCCCTGGCGCAGCGCCGCGTCAAGCACGCTCTCGTCGGGCTCGGCAACCAGCTCGTGCCCGCTCGGCTCGATGTGGATACGGTGACTCACGGAGGCGATGGTACCGGAACCGTCGCCCGTGGGAATGACCTAGGCGGGACGGCTCGCCCTGCTCTTCAGCCAGGCGAGCAGCGGCGCCCACATCTCGATGTCGTGGGCCGTCTTCGAGGGAGCAATCTCCCAGATGCCGAGGCCGCGATCCGCCGCATTGGAGTAGTTGATGCTGTTGCGCAGGCAGGCCACGAAGGGAAGCTTCCGCCCGTTGGGCAGCTTGGTGGTCTCCAGGAACTCTTCGACCTCGAAGTGCCCCGGTGAGTTTTCGCGGATTCGATTGGCCACCGTCGCCACCCGCACCTTGCGGTTGAGGACCCGGCCGAGTTCGGTTATCTCGTCGATGAAACGCGCCGCGGCATTCAGGTCGATAGCGGACGGGATGACCGGGATGAGGCAGGTCTGGGCGCGGCCCAAGAGCTCGGTGACCGGCCGGCCGTGGGTGGCCGCGGGCGCATCGAGGATGACGACCTCGGTGCTGCGCGGAACTCGCGCGCCCTTCTGCAGGCCTTCGATGCCCGTGATCTTCGGGCGGCTCTCGGGGCGGGATTCGAGCCAATCCAGGGCGCAATACTGCGGGTCGTAGTCCACGAGTGCCGTCTCGAAGCCCTGGACCGCGTAGTAGGAAGCGAGATTGACGGAAATGGTGGTCTTGCCAGATCCACCCTTGGCATTCATCACCAGGATCGAACGCATATCGGATCCTCGACTGTCGACAGCGAAAAAGTATAGCAGGCGGTGGACGGCTTCGTCGGCGCGCCCGGCCGCTCAGCGGGGACGGAACGCGCGCACGGCGCGTCTGAAATCACTCCTGATATTGTCCGTGAGGGCTCCGCCTTCCCCGTAGCGAAGCGCCACATACATGGCGGTGATCCCTTCGACCTGCGGACGCAGCTGCGGGCGCAGTGTGATTGCCCGGGCAGCGAAGTCCACGGGCCCTTCCGACGCGCGTCGCGTCACGCCTACCCGCGCGAGGCGCTTGCAGAAGCGGCGGTAAGCCTTGAGCACGGGGTCCACGGGCAGCGCCCGCCGCCGTACCATCCACAGGGCGAGGATGCCGAGCAGGGCACCGACGGCCGCGAACATTCCCATGATCAGATTGCTCAGGTTGTCCGCGTCCACGCCGAAAATCGCCAGAAGGTCCCTTTGCCGGCCCGGGCCGTAGCCCAGCACCCACTCGTTCCACCCGGACTTGATGGCATCGATGCCATGGCGCCACCGGCGCCAGGTCTTCCAGAGCGCGCCCTGCGAAGGCAGATCGAGACCCGCCGGGCCCATGGTCGGAGGAATGGCGGCATCCATGCCGAGCTCGATGCGGTTGGGCGATACCGCGCCGGTGGGATCCACCCGCACCCACCCGCGACCGTCGAGCCAGACTTCGGCCCAGGCATGGGCGTCCCGCTGGCGGACGATCAGGTAGTTCCCCAGGGGATTGAGCTCGCCGCCCTGGTAGCCGGTGACGATGCGTGCGGGGATGCCCGCGGCGCGCATGAGCACGGTGAAGCTCGACGCGAAGTGCTCGCAGAACCCGCGCCTCGCGTCGAACAGGAACTGGTCCACCGGATCGTCCACCAGCACCGGCGGCCGGAGCGTGTAGACGAAGGGCTCCTGGCGAAAGTAGTCGAGCGCCCGGGTCACGATGGCGCCGTCGTCCCGAATCTCCTGCCGCCAGTCCCGTGCCAGCGCCCGAGCCTTGGGGTGCATGTCGGCGGGCAGCGCCAGAGCCGCGGCCTGCTCCTCGGCGGAGGCCCGGGATCGTCGGGCGGCCGGGAACGAGCGCACCTCGTAGCGCTTGCGGGCGTGCACGGGCTTCGGTGTGCGCAGCTGAAAGTCCTGGGTCATCTGCGCGCCCCGCGGGACGGTCGTCGGCACTTCGAGGGCGAACAGCCAGGACTGCTGGTGGGGCTCGATGGTGATGGCGTAGTCCACCGGATCCCCCTGCAGCTCGGCGTACTGTGCGCGCCAGCTGCGGGCCGGTTTGCCGCTTCGCCAGGTGCGCCCGTCGGTATGCCACATGACCGGCCCCCGCCAGTAGAGTTCGTTCGGCGGAGGGGCCGCCCCCTGGAAGGTTACCCGAAAGGCCACGGCGTCCGAGAGGGACAGGCGGCTGATGCGTCCTGGGGACATGATGTCGCTCAAGCCGCTGATGGCGCCGTGGGCATCCTGGGGGAGTCCCCACAAGGGGCCCGGTAGACGCGGAAACAGAAAGAACAGCACCAGCATGATCGGCGCCGCCTGGGCAAGCATGCCCCCGGTCATGCGCAGGCGTGTCACGGGGCCGAGCTCATCGCTCCGCGTGTTGAATCCGATCAGCGTAGTGGTCATTACGAGCACGATCGCGAGCATGTACGCGCCGGTCAGGATCGACTGGGAGTAGAGAAAGTTCGTAACGACGAGGAAGTAGCCCAGCGCGCTCAGCACATAGGCATCGCGCAGGGTGCGGCTCTCCATGAGCTTCATCCCCGCCAGAACGGCCAGCAGGGCGACACCCGGGCCGCGCCCGAAGAGTGTCCCGTAGCTGAGATAGACGCCGCCGACCATGGCCGCGCTCAGCACGATGACCAGCCATTTCGACGGTAGCGGGATGCCTCGCGTCGCGTTGGCGAGCCGCCAGCAGGCTGTGAGTGCGAAGATTGCTACCACCCAGGCGGGAATGCGTGCCGCGTGGGGGATCATCACCAGCACCAGACAGGCCGTTATCCACAGGGTGCGCTCGGGGGTCAGCGCCCAATTGCGGGTTTCGGGATCTGATCTCATCCGCGTTCCTGCCCGTCCCCGTCTCCGTACTCGTCCTCGTAGAGGGCGAGGGCCTCCAGGCAGCGGCCGCGATGGGCATCGCCGCTGTCCGGCGCGATGTCCACGCCGGGCAGGTCCAGCCCGTAACGGAGATCCGCCGCGTCGGCGTCGAGCACCCAACGGCAGAGCTGGGACAGGCGCGCCTCGGTATCGGCGCCGGCCGCGTCCTGCCAGCGGAGCACGGTCACGCCGGCGTTGGCGCCGGTGAAGACCTTGACCGGAACGCCCTGGTCACGGGCGACGGCCTTCCAGTGAATGCGCCTGGCGGAGTCTCCCTGCTGATAGTCTCGCAGCCCCGCGAACTCGTCCTCCCCCCTGCCGCGGGCGCCGTGCTCGCCGGTCTGGTCGGGCTCGCACTCGGGCAGGGCCTGCTCCCCCGCCGGCCGCGGATACACGAGGCAGCGCAGCCCCGGATCACTCCTCGACCAGGCCCGGAACCAACCGAAGGGGAAGCGGGTGGCGAGGATGACGCGGCCCGGCGAGTACCAACCGCGTTCCGCGGCGGTCGCCGCGAGCTCGACGGCGCGCGTGTCGTCAGCGTCCAGTGTGAAA
>CBDTYP010000202.1:0-6086 GCA_965364645.1 uncultured Gammaproteobacteria bacterium
GCGGCAAGCCGGTCGACAGGCGCACGGACATCTGGGCCTTCGGCTGTGTGCTCTACGAGTGCCTGACGGGCACCCGCACCTTCCGTGGTGACTCGCTGACCGACGTGCTCTCCGCGATCCTGAGCGACGAGCCGGGCTGGGCCGCCCTACCCGCTAGCGTGCCGGCCAGCGTGCGCCGCCTGCTGCGCCGCTGCCTGGAGAAGGACCCGCGCCGGCGGCTGCGCGACGTGGGTGAAGCGCGGATCGAGCTGGGGGACGCGCCAAGGGAGTCGGGAACGGCTGTTGCGGCCGAACCGACCCCGCAGCTGCGACGCCTCCGCCTCTTCACCGGGCTCGCCTTGGTTTTCGCAACGGCGCTCGGAGCGGTGGCGTCGCGGGCGCTGCGCTCGCGCGAACCGGCCGGCGCCCAGCCGGTCCGCCGGCTCAGCATCGCGAGCGACCTGTTCGCGGTCACCGGCGTCAACGAGCTGAGTCACCAGAGGTTGGACATCTCCCGGGACGGAACGCTGGTCACCTTCGTCGGCAGGGAAGGGATCCTCCTGCGGCGGATGGACCAGGCCGGTGCTGCAGCCGTCCCGGGCACCACCGGTGCCGGGGCCGTCGGCCTGAGCCCAGACGGCGATTGGCTCGGCTTCGGCCGGGAAAATCGCCTGCTCAAGGTGCCGCTCAGCGGCGGAATCCCGACCGAGGTCGCGAGAGGTGCTGGCCGACTCGTCAGGAGCATCGCGTGGTCACGCGACGGCAACATCTACTTCTCTGCCGACCTCGACGGCTACGACGCGATCTATCGGGTTCCGGAGCGCGGCGGAACGCCTGAACTGCTGATCGACGTGACGGACGGGCAAGGCACCCGACGTCACATTGGGCCGGTCCAGCTGATCGACGACGCTCGCAAGCTGCTGTTCAACGTGACGCCGGGCGATCTGCTCTTCAACCCGAACAACGCGAAGATCGTCGTGCTGGACCTCGACTCCGGCGAGGAGACGGTCATCGCGGACTCGGGCGGGTTCGCACGCTACGTTCCTTCGGGGCACCTGCTCGTGGCGCATGGCATCGACGACTTCTCGCTCGAGCCCTTCGACATCGGACGTCTGGAGTCGACCGGGCCGAGGGTGCCCTACCGCGCAGGCCTGTTCGGCAAGGAGAATGGGATGGTCGCCCACCTCGCCTTCGCGCTCGACGGAACGATGGTGCACGAGGCCACGAGCGTCGGTCGTGCAGCACGAGAGCTCACCTGGTTCGGGATCGACGGCGCACAGACGGGGTTGAATGCCGAGAGTCGACGCTTCACGCTCGCCAGCCTGTCGGGCGACGGTGAACTGGTCGCGGCCACGGTCGAGAACGACCAAGGCCAGAGCGAGCTGTGGCTTCACCACGTGACCCGCGGCGGCCTCACCAAACTGACGGTGGACGACCACGACTACCGGTACCCGACGTGGACACCCGATGGGAGCCTGATCTATCTGCGCAGCCTCCGAGGCCAGAACGCGCGAATCCACCGCTGGAACGTGCTCGACGGAGAGGAGCCGCGGGAGCTCATGGATCCCGGGACCATCTGGTACGTGCCAGCGGACGTCTCTCCCGACGGTCGGCACCTGGTCGGGTTCATGTGGGACACGGAGACCGACAAGCACTGGGACATCGAGGTCGTCTCGCTCGAGGGCGACGCATCGCCGCGTCGATTCGCTGCCAGCACCGCACACGAGATGGAACCCTGCTTCTCCCCCGACGGCCGCTGGATCGCCTACGACTCCGATCGCTCCGGGTCGTTCGAGGTCTACATCAAGCGCTTTCCCGAACAGGGTGCGGCGATCCAGGTCTCACGGGGCGGTGGCCGGCGGCCGTTCTGGGATCCGCGCGGAGGCAAGCTCTACTTCTACGATGGCGACGAGAAAGCCCTTATGGCGGCGGATGTCGTGCTCGGCCCGACGCCTACCGCGGACGTCCCGGCACCTCTCGTCGAGATCCCACCCGAGCTGGCACCGGGCTACTGGGAGTCGTGGGCTCGCTCGATGGCCGCAGACGGCCGGTTGCTGCTGATCAGCAACACTGGAACGCCAGCTAGCCGCATCGACGTTGTCTTGAACTGGTTCGGCGAGCTGCGCCGCCTCGCGCCCCGATGATGGATCGGTACCGTCACGCTCCTGTGGGTGATCGGTGACTGCAGCTTCCAGCCATCCGGACCTCTCCTGAGCTGCCCATCAGGGTACGCACCCCACGGGCGACCCGACCCGCCTTCCTGGCCCAACGAAGAGAGGACCGAGCCGGCAAGGGCCCAGTCCTCTCCTGGAAGGGCTGGATGTGCTCGGGTGGCGCCCTGTTCGAATTCCCCGGTCCTGGTCGCCCTCTTCGTCCCCGGCTCCGGCCGCGATCGCCCCGGGTCCTTACGCCTGGTGGGTCTCGCCGGAGACCCACACGCGGGTAGCGCAGATGTCCTGGAAGCCGAGCTTCTCGTAGAGCCGGTAGCCCGCCGGCGTTGCTCCGAGGAAGAACCGCCGGGCCCCCCTCTCGCGCGCTTGGGCCATCGCGGTCGACAACAGCCGGAGGCCGATACCACCACGCTGAAGTTGCGCGCTCGTGCCCATCGCCCAGATCCCGCTGGTGTCCCCGTGGTGCGTCAGCGTGACCGAGCCCACCGCTTCACCGTGGAGGCGAGCGATGTAGACGTCGGCACCGGGACCGTTCGTGAACGACGCCGGCACCGCCCGCTGGGCACTCTCCTTCGGCATCGAGAAGGCCGAGGCCATCACGTCGGCGTTGGCCTCCGCGTCAGCGGCGCCCGATGCCCGCGTGACCTCGATATCGGGGTTGCCGCCGGGCTCGATGGACGCGTCGTCGCGCACCATGATCGGGAATTCCACCGCGTACACCAGGCCCAGCTCGGAGGCGATGTGGTCGAGCTCATCGCCCGCCTCGGGGAAGATCATGACGAGGAACGGGAGTCCTCGATCGAGGCATGCGCTTGCCATTTCCCTGAACTGCCCAGGGTCGGCGCCCGCGCCGACGACGAGCATGTTCAAGTCGGCAACCGGCTCGTTGCACAGCGCGAGCTGCAGGCCCGGCCGCGCACTAGCCTCGAAGCCCGCGGCCTGGCCGAGCAGGCTGCACAGCGCTTCGTTGGTGAGTCGGCGCAGGATGGATTCGTTCAGAGGCTTCAAGTCGCGCGTCACGGGAGGTCTCCTTCGTGGCCCTGACATGGTAGGCCGTACCCTAGCGATCTCGCCGCCCGCAAGTCCACCGGCTCCGAGTCGGAGGCCGCGCCACACCGGCGACCTCACACGGACCAAAGAGAGAGGACCGCCGCCCGTCGGGGCTGCGGTCCTCTCTTGGAAGTGGTAGCAGGGGGGGCGCTAGGCTCGGATGGAGATCCCCGACCGCGGCCCGTCGTCTGCGCCTTCCGAGCTGCCGATCGAGCCGGAGCACCAGGACGAAGTCCCCCTACCACAGCGACGTGGGCGCCTTCCCCGCCAACGTCTGCGGCCTGCATGAGGTGCACGGGAACCTCTGGGAATGGGCCATGCCGGACATCACGCCACGAAGTCCCGCGTCACCGCAGCGAGCGTCGGTGCGCCCACGAGTTGCAGGTCGCGCACGAGCTCGGCCTGCAACAGCTCGAGCGCGAGCTCCACGCCCTGCTGCCCCATCGCGCCGAGCCCCCAGACGAACGGCCGCCCGATGCAGACAGCGTGCGCGCCCAGCGCCAGCGCCTTGACGACGTCGGTTCCGCGTCGGATACCGCCGTCGATCAGGATCGGGAAGCGGCCGTCCACTTCGTCGACCACCTCCGGCAAGCAGTCGATCGTCGCGCGGCCGCTGTCGAGCTGCCGGCCGCCATGGTTCGAGACGACGATCCCGTCGACGTCGTGGCTCACGGCGATCGCCGCGTCCTCGCGGGTCACGATTCCCTTCAGAAGAACACGCATGGACGTGCTCTGCTTCAACCAGTCGACGAAGTCCCAGGTAAGGGTCGGATCCGTGAACGACTCGTACTCGGGCAGGCCCTCGTAGTTCCCCATCCGCACGCTGCCGGCGATCATGTCCGCGAGCGACGCGGCGTGACCTTCGCGGTTGCCAAGTACCGGCGTGTCGATCGTGAGCGCCACGACGCGGCAACCGGCTCTCTCCGCGCGGCGGAGGAGTCCGCGCGTCGTGTCCCGGTTCGTCGTCGGGTAGAGCTGGAACCCGACTTCGTCCCCGCCCGCCGCAACGATCTCGTTCACGGAGAACGTGGAGGCCGACGAGACGAACATGCGGTGCCCGCGCGCGGCCGCCGCGCGCGCCGTCGCGAGCTCGGCGTCGGGGTGGAACACGGCCTGCAAGCCGACCGGACTGATCAGGATCGGAGAAGAGAGCGTCCAGCCGAGGAGCTTGACCGTCGTGTCGACCTCGCTGACGTCGACCAGTCGGCGTGCGCGCAGCGTGAGCTCACGATAGCCCGCCTCGTTCGCGGCGACGGTGCGAAGGTCGTCCGCTCCGCCGGCGAGGTACGCGTAGGCGTCGTGGCCGAGCCGCTCCTCCGCCAACTCGCGCAAGTGGAAGACGTTCTGTATGAGGCGGTGATCGCCGGTCTCCGGCATCCGCCGCCGGCCCGCCCACCCACACCCCGCGAGGCCGAGTCCCGCAGCGAGCGACGACGAGCCCGCCCAAGCCAGGAACTCGCGTCGCGCCACCCCGCTCGCATTCGTCTCGCTCATCTCCAGAGCATATCGAAGCCAAGAGGCGCCAGCCGCTGGGATGGAAGGGCCCCCTCGCCCTGCGGTGGAGATGCAGGGTGGAGCCGGCCGCTCACGGGCCAAGGAAGGGGAGCGCATCCACCGCGTCGATCGGGGGCTGCGGTTCTCTCTTGGACGTGGTAGCAGGGGGCCGCTGGGCTGGGATCGAGACGAAGATGCGTCCGACGACAACGGTGACGCCGCCCACGGGCATCACTCTGCCGGCAGCGCACCTGAGAGCCAGCGCAGCGTGTTCAGCACGAACTGCTTCCAATCGCGGTGTGCGGTGTGCATCCCGGCAGCCACCACCGCACCTTCCAGCCTGAAGTTCATCGCGGTGAACCCATTCGAGTCGCCCAGCGCGACGATCCGGCCGGCGCCGACGTGACCCGCGAGCGCCTGGGAGTCGCCCATACCCACGGGCCCCACGCCGGTTGCGTGCCTGGTGTTCGTCGCGTCCGGCGACAGGCGCAGCAGGTTCGCGAACGCATCGCCGCGCAGCGAACTGCCCCCGAAGGAAACGACGCTGTCGATCGCCTCCTCGGCATTCCTGCCCCGGGTGATCGGGTGATCCGGATTCAGGTAGCCGTTGTGGCGCGAGAACACGATCCAGCCGGGCCGCCCGACCGCCTTGTCATGCTGCTCGGGATCGATCACGGTCCCCACGCTCGAGGTGATCCCGAAGCGTTGCAGCAAGGGGTTGATGGCCTGGTCGAAGGGCGCGTGCTCGCTGAACACCAGCAGGGCGCCGCCGGCGACGACCCAGGCATGCAGGGCGTCGAGCTCCGCGTCGGCGAACGTCGCCTCCGTCGTCACCTCGGTCTTCGTCGTGAAGTCGAACGGCAACGCCGTGACGACCACGACGAGGTCGAAGTCGGCCAGGTAGGCCTCCGTGAACGGCTGGTTGCCGATCACCGGGCGGTACCCGTCGGCCGTCGCGAGGTCGGCGAACGGCCGGATGAAGTCCCATTGCACGAAGAAGTTGTGGTGTGCGCCGTCCAGCAGGATCCTGGGCCCCTGCCCGCGCGGGTAGGCCGGAGCGCGTACCGTCGCGTCGAAGGCCGGCTCGTTCGACATGGGCCACGGCCATTCGTCGGTGGTCGTGCAGGACGCCAACAGGGCGAGGGCGAAGACCGGGGTGAAGTGTCTCATATGCTCCGAGGATAGGCCGGGCGAGCAGAACTGCGCACGAGCGGCTCGACGAAGCTCTGGGCAACCTGCCCTGGGGCGGGTCGTCTCGAGCACGCGTCGATGCCGAGCACGAGCAACGGCGCCGGGAAGGCCTGCACTCCGGAGCGCTCGTCTCGCGAGGCCCTCCCGGCCCAACGAAAAGAGGACCCAGCCGGGAAGGGCCGAGTCCTCTCTTGAAAGTGG
>CBDTYP010000203.1:0-6066 GCA_965364645.1 uncultured Gammaproteobacteria bacterium
TGGTGAGCACGCCGCTCACCACCATGCCGATGGCGCCGGTCATCAGGCACACCGATACGGGCAGGGGCGTAAACAGGATCAGGCACAGCGCCAGGGTGAAGAAACCGAGCGCCTCCTTGACCTTGTGCTCGCGCACCACCTCCTGGCGAGGGAAGTCGGTCACGACCACGAAGTTGCGATCTTCGGATAGCTCCTGCAGGTCCGCCCAGCGCGTGTGCACGATCAGCGTGTCGCCCGCGCGCAGGACGCGCTCGCGGAGATCGGTGCGCAACGCCTCCTCGCCGCGGTAGATGGCGAGCAGGCTCGCCCCGTAGCGAGTCCGCAGACGCGCCTCGACGATGGTGTGCCCGATCAACGCGGACCCCGGCGGGATCACGACCTCGGCGATTCCCGCACGGGACGGGCTCAACGCCTCCATGAACTCCGTGAGGCGCCTGTTGAGATTCAGCTGATGGCCGCGGCAGAATTCCCGGACCTGCCCCTCCTCGCCCATGAACGCCATCATCGCGCCGGCGGGGACGAGAAAAGGGCCCGGAGGCTCCACCCGCATGTCCTTGCCGTCGAACACCCCTACCACGTAGGGGGCGTTCTCGTGGGCCTCCACCTGGGCCACGGTCTGGCCGACCACGGGGCTGTCGAGCTCGACCCGCGCCTCGTAGATGTCGCCCTGGATGCCGTAGATCTGCTCGAGATAGCGGCTCGTCACGCCGGGCTCCGGGGTCGCGCCGCGGCTCGCCGGCAGCACGTACTTACCGAGCAGCATGAAGTAGGCGACACCCGCCACGACGAGTGCCAACCCGATGGGCGTCACGGAGAAAAGATGAAAGGTCTCAAGTGGTTCGACGGAATCGGGCAGGGTCTTGTTCGCGTTGATGATCAGGTCGTTCAGAAGGATGAGCGGGCTCGAGCCCACCATGGTGAGTGTCCCGCCGAGGATGGCACAGAAGCCCATGGGCATCAGGAGCCGGGACAATGAGATGCCCGTGCGCGTCGAGATCCGGCTCACCACGGGCAGGAACAGCGCCGCGGCGCCGACGTTCTGCATGAAGCTCGATATGACGGCGACGGTGCCGGAGACGATGGGCACGATGCGTTTCTCGCTGCTGCCGCCGAAGCGCAGAATGAATGCGGCGAGGCGCGTCATCAGCCCCGTCCGATCGAGACCCGCGCCGAGAATCATCACCGCGATGATGGAAATGACCGCGTTGCTCGCGAAACCGTCGAACAGGTGGTCCGGGGGCACGATGTTGCTCAACCCCAGCGCCAGCATGATGAGGAGCGCCGCCACGTCGACCCGCACGATCTCGAACACGAAGAGGTACACGGCGAACGCGAGGATCGCGAACACCGTTCCCATCTGCGGCGTCAACGTCAGAGTCTCAGTCAAGATTCGACTCCCCGCCGCCCATCATGCCTGAGCGGACGCCCATGCCCCATAGATAATTCGAATGACCATAGAAACGCCGACGGCGATCAGCACGCAGGCGACGATGCGCTTGAGCAGCCCACCGGGAAGACGGTGGGCGAGCCGGGCCCCGACCAGCACACCGACGACCAGCAGGAAGGCGATGGCGAGACTCGCGCCGACGTCGATCTCCCCGTGCTGAACGTTCCCGAGCGTGGCGAGCGCCGCGATCGGGACCTGGATGACCTGACTCAGCCCCACGGCGGTCAAGAGCGGCAGCTTCATCCATACCAGTATAGGTATCAGGACCAGGGGTCCTCCGGTGCCGCTCAGGGCGGACCCGAATCCGGTAATGCCTCCGACGACGCCGAGGCCGGTGGCGCGGGGCTCGCGCACCGGCGCTTCCGCCGGTGCCGGGCGCGACAGGGCGTAGACGCCGGAGAAGGTCACCAGCACCGCGATGATGGCCTCCAGCCAGCGCGGCGACATCACCGACACGGCGGCCGCGCCGAGGTAGGCCCCCGGCATCGCGGCGATGCACAGCCACAACGCCATGGACCACTGGATGGAGCCCCGCCGCGCGTACTCCACCGCGCCGGCGAAGCCGCTGAAGAGGTAGCTCAGCATGCAGGTCGCGATGGCGACCTGCACGTCCATCCCCACCAGATACACGAGGCCCGGCACGAGCAGTACGCCGCCGATGCCGACGCAGCCGATGAAGACCCCGACGAGCAGACCGAGAACGGCGAAGGGCAGGAAGGTGACGAGTTCCGTCATCTGTTTCACAACATAGCATCTGGGGGTGTACGGATCTCTCGTCGCGCTCCCCGCTGATAGAATGGGGCGCCATGGCAACGGTGGATTTGAAATCCCTCGAGGAGCTGGCGACCGGCGCGTTGGCCGCCGGCAACACGTCCGAGGAGAACGCACGCATCGTCGCCGCCGCCCTCGTGGCCGCGGACGCCGACGGCATCGCGTCCCACGGTGTGTCGCGGGTGCCCTTCTACGCCGATCAGGCGGCAAGCGGGAAGGTCGATGGCCACGCAGTGCCGGTGCTCACCGCGCACACTAGTGCCGTCATCGGGGTCGACGCGGCCTGCGGCTTCGCCTTTCCCGCCATTCGGACGGGGCTCGCGAAGGCCGTCGAGTGCGCCGGCGGCCCCGGGCTCGCGGCGGTGTCCATCGGCAACTCTCATCATTGCGGCGTCCTCGGCCACCACGTGGAGTGGGTCGCCGAGCGGGGGCTGGTCGCCTTGGGATTCGCCAACACGCCCGCGGGCATCGCGCCCTGGGGCGGCACCAGGGGCACCTTCGGCACCAATCCCATCGGCTTCGCCTGCCCGCGGCGCGACACGCCGCCGCTCGTGGTGGATCTCTCCATGAGCGCCGTGGCGCGGGGCAACATCATGCTGGCCGACAAGCGCGGCGAGGCGATCCCCGAAGGTTGGGCCCTCGATGACCGTGGCCATCCCACCACGGACCCGCGAGCGGCCCTCGCCGGCACCATGGTCCCCATCGGCGAAGCCAAGGGCGCGGCGCTGGCGATGATGGTGGAGCTCCTGAGCGCGGCCCTGGCGGGCGCCAACTTCGCCTTCGAGGCGAGCTCGTTTTTCGAAAGCGACGGGCCGGCACCGCGCACCGCGCAGACGTTCATCGTGTTGGACCCGCGAGCCTTCTGCGCCTCCGCGTTTCTCGAGCGCGTCGAGGCCCTCATTAAAGAGGTAGACTCCCAGCCCGGCACGCGCCTGCCCGGCGAACGGCGCCATCGTAACCGGACGCTGGCCCGCGACCAGGGTGTGGATATCGCCGACGATCTCCTGGCGGAGCTGCGCGCCCGCGCGGGAGCGTGAGCACGGAACGGGTTGGCCCCGGGCGTGGTCAAATTCCCCGTGTGAAAGGCGGGGCGTGTCCATGAAGTGGCTGAAGCGTTCTTTGGTGATTCTCGGGGCATTGCTCGCGGGGCCGCTGTTGGCGGTCTCCTTTGGAAACGTGAACATCGGTCAAGATTGGCGCACGGCGGATCGCTCCAGCGCGGGCATCGCGCCCCACCCGGCGGACACGTCCGAGGCGGTGGTGCACGTGTACGCGGCCCGGGCGTTCAACTGGCGCGGTGCGCTCGCGGTGCATACCTGGATCGCAACGAAACCCCGGAGTGCCGGTTACTACACCGTGCACCAGGTGATGGGGTGGCGTCGGTACCAGAATCTGCCGGTGGTGATCTCGACGCCGGATATCCCCGATCGGATGTGGTACGGCGCCCAACCCGAGCTGCTGGTGGATATGCGCGGCCCCCGGGCGGCGGACGCGATACCGCGCATACAGGCGGCAGTCGCGAGCTATCCCCACGAACGGGAATACGGCCTCTGGCCGGGCCCCAACAGCAACACATTCACGGCCCACGTTGGCCGCGCGGTGCCGGCACTCGCCCTGGATCTCCCCACCACCGCCATCGGCAAGGACTACCTGCCGAACGGCGGCTTCATGGACGGCGCGCCCAGCGGCACCGGCGGCCAGGTCTCCCTGTACGGACTGCTCGGCGTCACCGTCGCCATGGAAGAGGGCCTCGAGCTCAACTTCCTCGCCCTCAACTTCGGCGTCGACGTGCTGCGCCCGGCGATCAAGCTGCCGGGCATCGGGCGGATCGGCATGAAGAAGTCCCCCTAGCCCGACGACTGATCGATCCGCCCCCCGTGCCGTGTCAGCGGGTCGACGAAGGTGTAGTCTTCCCGCCATGGGTGGCACCGAAAAAAAGAACGACGACGATCCGGGCCTGCTCTCGGAGGGGGAATCCAACCTCTCGCCCCGGCGCCGGGCCTGGCAGGACCAGAACGTCTCCGCCCGGAGCCGCCGCTGGCTCGAAGCAGACGCCGACGTATTCATTCATCAGTCACTCTCGACGCCCTGCCTGGACGTGCTCGCGGGCGCCGACGGCGCAACCATCGAGACGCTCGACGGCCGGCGCATCCTGGATTTCCACGGTAACAGCGTTCACCAGGTGGGCTTCGGCCATCCCCACGTGGTGGCGGCGGTAAAACGCCAGCTGGACGAGCTCCCCTTCTGCACCCGACGCTTCACCAACACCGTCGCCATCGATCTGGCCAGCAAGCTCACGGAGCTCGCCCCGGGAGATCTCGGCAAGGTGCTGTTCGCCCCCGGCGGCACCGGCGCCATCGGCATGGCGTTGAAGGTGGCCCGTGCCGCCACCGGCCGGCACAAGACCGTCTCCATGTGGGATTCCTTCCACGGCGCCTCCCTGGACGCGGTGTCCATCGGCGGCGAGTCCCTGTTCCGGCAGAACATGGGTCCTTTGCTGCCGGGCACCGAGCACGTGCCGCCCCCGGATCCCATGCACTGTCCCTTCGCCTGCGGCGAGCGCTGCAATCTCAAGTGCGCCGAGTACGTCGACTACGTGCTCGACAAGGAGGGTGACGTGGCCGCGGTGATCTCGGAGACCGTCCGCTCGACGCCCTACGTGCCGCCGCCGGACTACTGGCCCATCGTGCGCGACGCCTGCGACCGCCACGGCACGCTGCTCATCCTGGACGAGATCCCCACCGCGCTCGGACGGACCGGGAAGATGTTCGCCTGCGAGCACTACGATGTGGTGCCGGACATGCTGGTGATCGGCAAAGGCCTCGGCGGCGGCATCTACCCCATCGCCGCACTGCTGGTGCGCGAGGGGCTCGACGTCGCGCCGGATCGCGCGCTCGGCCACTACACCCACGAGAAGAGCCCCGTCGGCTGCGCCGCCGGCCTCGCGACCCTCGAGGTCATCGAGGAAGAGGGCCTGCTCGAGCGGGCCACCGCCCTGGGCGACCGGATCCAGGAGCACCTCCGGGCGCTTGCGGGCCGGGACGCCCGTATCCGCGACGTGCGCGGCATCGGCCTGCTGCTCGGTGTCGAGCTCGAGCCCGAGCACGCCGGGGGCGCTTCGCCGCTCGCGGAGTCCATCATGTACGAGTGCCTCGCCCGGGGCCTGAGCTTCAAGATCACCATGGGCCGGTTGCTGACCCTGGCCCCTGCCCTCACCATCGGGGAGGATGACCTGGCGCGGGCTCTGGAAATACTGGAAGAGAGCCTCGCCGCCACCGCCTGAAGGAGCTCGTCAGGGCATTATGTTGCATTGCAACATAGAGTCCGTATAATGTCACCGATCAGACGCATTCAACGTTTCATGGAGGGGATCCAAAAATGAACGACGTCGTCATCGCATCTGCCGCGCGCACCCCCATCGGCGCCTTCAACGGCGCGCTTTCAACGGTGAGCGCCTCCTTTCTCGGTGAAGTCGCTATTGCCGAAGCGCTGAAGCGCGCCGGCGTCAGTCCGGAGGACGTGAGCGAGGTCATCATGGGCCAGATTCTCACCGCCGGCACCGGCCAGAACCCGGCCCGCCAGGCGGCCGTGGGCGCGGGCGTCCCGGTGGAGAAGACCGCCTACAACATCAACCAGCTGTGCGGCTCGGGGCTACGCGCCGTGGCGCTGGGCTACCAGGCCATCAAGGTCGGCGACAGCGACATCGTCGTCGCGGGCGGCCAGGAGAACATGAGCCAGGCCCCCCACTGCGTGCACATGAGGAACGGCCAGAAGATGGGCGACACCCAGCTCGTCGACACCATGATCAAGGATGGGCTCTGGGACGCGTTCAACGGCTATCACATGGG
>CBDTYP010000204.1:0-6028 GCA_965364645.1 uncultured Gammaproteobacteria bacterium
TCGATGTCCTTGTCGCCGCGCCCGGAGAGATTGACGATGATGATGTCCTCGCCGCCCATGCCGGGCGCCAGCTTGGCCGCGTAGGCGAGCGCGTGGCTGGACTCCAGCGCCGGAATGATGCCCTCGGCCAGCGTGAGATCGTGAAACGCGGCGAGCGCCTCCTTGTCGTCGATGGCGACGTAGCTGGCGCGCCCCGTGTCCTTGAGCCAGGCGTGCTCGGGTCCCACGCCGGGGTAGTCGAGTCCCGCCGAGACGGAGTGGGTGGGGATGATCTGGCCGTCGTCGTCTTCCATGAGGTAGGTGCGGTTGCCGTGCAGAACCCCGGGGCTGCCGGCGGTCAGGGGCGCGGCATGGCGTCCCGTGTCGAGTCCGTCGCCGGCGGCCTCGACGCCGTAGATCGCCACGTCGGCGTCGTCGAGAAAGGGATGGAAGAGCCCCATGGCGTTGGAGCCGCCCCCCACGCAGGCCACCAGGGCGTCGGGCAGGCGCCCGGCCTGGGCGAGGATCTGCTCCCGGGCCTCGCGGCCGATGACGGAGTTGAAGTCGCGCACCATGGCGGGATAGGGATGGGGCCCGGCCACGGTGCCGATGATGTAATAGGTATCGTCGACATTCGTGACCCAGTCGCGCATTGCCTCGTTCAGCGCGTCCTTCAGGGTCTTCGATCCGGATTCCACCGAGACCACCTTCGCGCCCAGGAGCTTCATGCGGTACACGTTGGGCGCCTGGCGCTCGACGTCCTCGGCGCCCATGTAGACGATACACTCGAGGCCGAGGCGCGCGGCCACGGTGGCGGTGGCGACGCCGTGCTGGCCGGCGCCGGTCTCGGCGATGATGCGGGTCTTGCCCATGCGTTTCGCGAGCAAGGCCTGACCCACCGTGTTGTTCACCTTGTGGGCGCCGGTGTGGTTGAGATCCTCGCGCTTGAGGAAGACCCGGGCGCCGCCCAGGCGTTGGGACCAGCGCTCGGCGAAGTACAGGGGCGAGGGCCGGCCCACGTAGTGGCGCAGGTCCGCGTCGAGCTCGGCGAGGAACTCGGGATCCTGCTTGTAGCGGTCGTAGGCTTCGCCGAGCGCCGCCACGGGACCCATCAGGGTTTCGGCGATGAAGACACCGCCGTAGGGACCGAAATGCCCGGCCTCGTCGGGAAGGCTGCCGATGATGCGGCCCTCAGCCGGTTCGTTCTGCAATCGCGACACGATTAACCTCGTCTATGAAAACAGCAATTTTTCCGGCGTCCTTGACGCCTGGCGACGACTCGACGCCGCCGCTCACGTCCACCGCGTAAGGCCGCAGGCGATGCACCGCCTCGGCCACGTTGTCCGGCGTGAGTCCGCCGGCAAGCACCAACGGAAGCGGCAGATCCGCGGGCACGAGATCCCAGTCGAAGGTGGACCCGGTACCGCCCCACAGCTTCTCGTCGGGCGTATCCAGTATCAGCCCCGCCGCCCCGGCGTAGCGCCGCCCATGGGCCCGCAAGTCTACCGCGCCGTCCACGCGCACGGCCTTCAGGTAGGGCATCCCGAATCCGTCGCAGTCCTCCGGGGACTCGTCGCCGTGGAACTGGAGCATGTCCAGGCCTACTCTTTCGATGCTCTCCGCTACCGTCTCGTGGGCGGCATTCACGAACAACCCGACCGCGGTGACGAAGGGCGGCAACGCCCGGCGGATTGTGGCGGCCGTTTCCAGGTCCACAGACCGGGGGCTGGGGGCATAGAAATTCAGCCCGACGGCATCGGCGCCCCGGGCAGCGGCGGCCACGCCGTCCTCGACGCGGGTGATGCCGCAGATCTTGACCCGCGTGCGGGCGATTTCGCTCATGGTGTCCTCACCCGCCCCGATGATCTCGCCGTGCGCAAGCGATTGAGGTTACCAAAGCAGCCACTCCGGCGAAACCGCGGGCAGACCATGCTCCGGCGGATAGTCGATGCGCCACAGGTAGAGCCCCTGAGGCGGCGCCGTCGCGGCCCCGAGGGTACGATCCCGCGCCGCGAGCAGCTCACCCACCCACGCCGGGTCACGCCTTCCCTTGCCGATCTCCATCAGGGTCCCCGCCACGTTGCGCACCATGTGCTGGAGGAACGCGTTGGCGGCGATGTCGATGACCACGAGGTCTCCCCGCCGCGTCACCTCCGCGCTCGCGACGGTGCGCACGGGATTCCTCGCCTGGCAGCCGGCGGCGCGAAAGGACGTGAAGTCCCGCTCGCCGATCAGATGCTCGCAGGCCGCCTGCATGGGGGCGACCTCGAGGGGACCCCGCTCCCAGGCGGCGCGGCGGCGCAGCAGAGCCGAGCGTTCCCGACGATTGTAGATGAGGTAGCGGTAGTAGCGCCGGGTCGCGGCGTAGCGCGCATGGAACGCTTCATCCACGGCCAGCGCCCAGCGGACGCTGACGTCGTCGGGCAGGTTGCTGTTCGCCCCCAACACCCACTCGTGGGACGCCCGTTCCGCTCCGGAGTCGAAATGCACCACCTGGCCCAGGGCATGGACGCCGGCGTCGGTGCGCCCCGCGCAGATGATTGAGACGGGACAGTCGGCCACTGACGAGAGCGCCGCCTCCAGGGACGACTGCACGGTGCGTTGACCCGGCTGGGTCTCCCAGCCGGAGAAATCGCTGCCGTCGTACTCCACTCCCAGTGCGAATCTCATGGGATCAGCGCCGGAAAGGATCGCCAGGAAAAGTACGCTGGATGATGGCCGGGGAGCCCGACTCGAAGGGCGGCGCTCAGGAAGAAGCGAGCTTGGAGAGCAGGCCCATGGCGGCCTGCTTCTGACTCGCGTTACCCTCGGCGAGGACCTCGTCGATGATGCCCTTCGCGCCGTCGGTATCGCCCATGTCGATGTAGGCCTGGGCCAGATCCAGCTTGGTCTGCACCTCGTCCACCTCGCCGGAGAGGCCGCCGCCGAGCATGAGCGTGCTGCCCGAGTGTCCCTCGCCCTTGTCCTCGCCGGAGTCCGAGGACGGCATGTCCCGGAGCATGAACTGGGTGGACTCGTACTCGTCCGATGCCGCGGCGTCCTGGCTCTTCTCGGCGTCGAAGTCCAGATCGATCTCCGGGAACTCCTCGGCCGCGTCTTCCGGCGGCGGTGGAGGCGTCGACGGAATCAGATCGGAGCCGTCCATGCTGAGGGCCATGTCGTCCTCCGAGGCGCCGCCGGCGGCTTCTTCTTCGCCGAAGATGCCCTCGAATGCCGTATCGACGCCGGTGGAGGACTCGCCGCCGTCGTCCGCGTCCATGTCCAGGTTCAGATCCATGCCGAGGTCGGAGATCGCGGAGTCGGCCGCGTCCATCGCCGGGGTCTGCAGCTTCACCGTGTCCAGATCTTCCTCGAAGCTCTCGTCGGGCAGGGCCGCGCCGAGGTCCAGCTTGACGGTCTCCTCGGACGCTTCCTCGCCTCCCAGGTCGTCGAGATCCAGATCGCCGAGATCCATGTTCAGGTCCGCGCCGCCGGCAACGTCCTCGCCCGCAACGCCGTCGTCGAGATCGAGGCCGAAGTCCAGCGCGTCGTCGGGGGATCCCCCGGCGCTGGCGTCGACGCTGTCACTGCCGATGTCGAAACCCAGCGCCGACGATGCCTCGTCGTCCATGGCGGTGAGCTGGGAGCCGGCGCTGGCCTCACCGGCGTCACCACCGCCGGTGGCGGCATCGATAGCGGCGTCCAGGTCGAGATCCAGGGCCGTGAACTCGGCGTCCATGCTGACGGAGCTCGCGTCGGATTCACCGCCGATGCCGTCGAGATCGAAGTCCAGCGCGCCGTCGTCGACGCCTCCAGTCTCCGGGGGTTCCGGCATCGCGCCGGCGGGCGCATCGGGGGGTACCTGGCTGTCGATGAGGGTGCCTTCGCCCAGGCCCTCGAGGTCGAAGTCCAGGTCGTCGTCGTCCCTGGACACGCGCTCGGGCAGCGGCGTCTCGGTGGCGGGTCCCTGTGCCGGGGCCTCGCCCACGGACGAGTCCATGCCGCTCAGATCGAAGTCCATGCTGCTGGATCCGCCGTCTGCGGCGGCGTCACCACCGCCGAGATCGAAATCGACGCTGCTGCCGCCGCCGTCGTCGGCCGCGCCCGCGTTGTGCTCGGCGTCTCCGCCGATGCTGGTCAGATCCAGATCGAGGCCGGAATCCGCCTGTGCGTCAGCACCGGCGGCGGACTGATCGAAGCCGAGGTCGAAGTCCAGGCTGGACTCCCCGGAATCGTCTTCCGCCTTGGTGGCATCGGACTCGAAGCCGAGGTCGAAATCCACGCTCGAGTCGTCGCCGCCGCCGCCGACGCTGCTGGCCGGGACCGTCGCGGGCGAATCCGCGTCGCCACCGGTGACGTCGAACACGACGTCCTGGTCTTCCGGCACCGTGCTCTCCGCCTCGGAGAACAGATCCCGGCCCGGCGACATGTCCTGCCACATCTTGTGGGCCTCGGCGACCAGCGTGCTGCCCTCGCCCACGGCGTCCTGCAGCTCACGGGCGCTGGACTCGAAGTTGCCGAGATCCTTGGCGGCGTAGAACACCTCCAGGAGGCGAAGCTTGTACTCGTTGCGATCGGGATACTGGGCGATGGCGCTGCGCACCAGCTCCTCGGCCTGGTCGTAGCGTTCGTAGGCGAGATAGACGTTGACCTCGGTGAGGGGATCGTCCTCGTCCTCGTCGCCGCCGCCCGCCATGGCGGAATCGGCGGCGCCCGGCGGAGCGATGTGAGTGGATTCCAGGGGATCTTCTTCCGATCCTTCCACCTGCACCTGGGGCTCGGCCTGCTCGTGACTGAGGTCCATGCCCTCGAGCTCGGATATGGCGGTCTCGTCGCCGCCGTCGTCCGGCAGATACGGCTCCCCGTCCTCGTCGTAGAGGAGGTCGCTCTCGTCCAGGGTGCCCAGATCCAGCTCGCCCATGTCCTCCACGTCTTCGCCGCCGCGCCGCCGGCGCCACAGCGCCGCGCCGCCCAGGACCACCAGCAATCCACCGATCCCGGCGCCGAGCAGCACCGGGTCGATCGGCAGGCTCTCCAGCACCGTCTCGATGAAGGAAGGCGGCGGCGGTGGCGGCGCGGGGGCCGGCTTCGGGATGACGGGCTCGGGTGCCGTCTCCACGACGGGCTCGGGTGCGGTCTCAACGACGGGCTCGGGCGCCGTCTCCACCACCGGCTCCGGTGCGGTCTCAACGACAGGCTCGGGCGCCGTCTCCACCACCGGCTCCGGTGCGGTCTCAACGACGGGCTCGGGCGCCGTCTCCACCACCGGCTCCGGCGCGGTTTCCACGACGGGCTCGGGGGCCGTCTCCACCACCGGCTCCGGCGCGGTGCCGCCCGCCGCGGCGGCGGCGGCCTCGGCCTGCTCCGCGGCGCTGCGAAGCGCATTGGCTTCCTGCTCCACCTTCGCCAGCATCTCCTGGAGCGCGGCGATGTTGTCGTCCCGCAGCTGGATGGCGCGTTTCAGATCGTCGACGATACCTTCCAGCTCCGCGACGCGGCTGTTGAGCTCCTCGGCCTCCCGGGTCCGCGCATCCGCTTCTTCCCGTGCCTGCAGGAGATCCTGCTGGGCGGCGGCGGGATCGTCGGAAGACGCGCTGCCGGCGCCCTCGGTACCCTGGCCTCCGGATACGAGGGCCAGGCGACCGTCATCGGTCGCGGGCTCTGCGCCCGCCGTCGGCTCCGGCTGGGCCGGCGCCTGGGTGGTCTCGGTGACGGTATCCGTGCCGGCCACCGGCTCCGGCTGGGCAGCGACGGCGGTGCCTTCCGGCGCCCGGGGCGCGGCTCCGGCGAGACCCTGACGGTACTCCTGCCACACCTCGTGCTGGCGATTCACTTCCGACAGAACCACCTGGCGATCGGCGGCGCCGAACTGGGAGACGTCCGGGACATGCAGCACCGTGCCGGCACGCAGGGCGTTGATGTTGGGGATGTTGAACGCGTCGGGATTGGCGCTGAGCATGGCCAGCATCATGCGCTGGATGCTCACCGAGTTATCCGGGCGATAGCGGGTCGCGAGAGACCAGAGCGTATCGCCGTACTTCACGTCGTAGGGATCCCCCGGTTCCCCCGC
>CBDTYP010000205.1:0-6028 GCA_965364645.1 uncultured Gammaproteobacteria bacterium
CCCTCGCGGCCGCGGCGTCGGTGAAGCTCTCGTAGGCGGCGGTGGGGATGTCGTGGCGGACGAGGAAGTCCTTGGTGAAGGCCTTCGAGCCCTCCAGCTGCGCGGCGCCGGCATCCGGCCCGAAGATGGCGAGATCTCGTTCCTGAAAGCGATCCACGATGCCGGCCACCAGCGGCGCCTCGGGGCCGACGATGGTGAGGTCGATGGCCTGCTCGAGGGCGAAGCCCAGCAGCCCGTCGATATCCTCGGCACCCACCGCCACATTTTCGACCCGTGGTTCGCGGGCGGTGCCCGCATTGCCCGGCGCCACGAACACCCGCTCGACCCCTTCCGACTGCGCCGCCTTCCAAGCCAGCGCATGCTCACGCCCGCCGCCACCGATAACGAGAACCTTCATGGAGATCCGACCCTTCTATTCAATGCCGAAAATGCCTCATCCCCCCCGTAAACACCATGGCCATGCCGTGCTCGTCCGCGGCCGCGATAACCTCTTCGTCGCGCACGGATCCGCCGGGCTCGATGACCGCCGCGATGCCGACTTCCGCCGCGGCGTCGATGCCGTCGCGGAACGGGAAGAACGCGTCGGAGGCGAGCACCGAGCCCGCCACCTGCAAACCTTCGTCGGCCGCCTTGATGGCGGCGATCTTCGCCGAGTACACGCGGCTCATCTGCCCCGCGCCGACGCCGATGGTCATGCCGTCCCGGCAGTAGACGATCGCATTGGATTTGACGAACTTCGCGACTTTCCACGCGAAGCGCAGATCGGCGAGCTCGTTCTCGGTCGGCTGCCGCTTGGTGACGACGCGCAGATCCGACGGCGCCACCATGCCGATGTCGCGATCCTGCACGAGCAGGCCGCCGCTCACCCGCTTGAAGTCGAACTCCGCGGGGCGCTGCGCACCCCACTCGCCGCAGACGAGGACCCGCACGTCCTTCTTCGCCCGCAGCCGCTCCATGGCTTCATCGGAAACTGACGGCGCGATGATGACTTCCACGAATTGCCGCTCGAGGATGTCGCCGGCGGTGTCGGCGTCCAGGGCCCGGTTGAACGCGATGATGCCGCCGAAGGCCGACGTGGGATCGGTTCGAAACGCCCGGTCGTAGGCGCCGTGGATGTCATCGCCGAGGGCCACTCCGCAGGGATTGGCATGCTTCACGATGACGCAGGCGGGATCGGTGAAGCTCTTCACGCACTCGAGCGCCGCGTCGGTGTCGGCGATGTTGTTGTACGACAGCGCCTTGCCGTGCAGCTGCGTCGCCGTTGCGATGCACGCCTCCGCCGGATCGCTCTCGGTGTAGAAGGCGGCGCGCTGATGGGGGTTCTCGCCGTAGCGCATCTCCGAGCTCTTGTGGAACTGCAGGTTGATGGTGCGCGGGAAATCGCCCCGCCCGTCGCTCTCGTCGAGGCTGCCGAGGTAGTTGGCGATGGCGCCATCGTACGCGGCCGTGTGCTCGAACACCTTGGTGGCCAGGTGACGACGGGCGGCATCGGAGACGGCGCCGCCGTTCGACGCCATCTCGTCGATGACGAGGGGATAGTCGGCGCTATCCACCACGACCGTGACATGGGCATGGTTCTTCGCGGCGGATCGCAGCATCGTCGGGCCGCCGATATCGATGTTCTCGATGGCGGTAGGGACGTCGCAGGAGGGGTCCGCCACGGTCTTCTCGAAGGGATACAGGTTCACGACCAGCAGATCGATGGGAGCGATGCCGTGCTCGTCCATCACCGCGTCGTCCTGGCCACGCCGCCCCAGGAGTCCTCCGTGGATCTTCGGATGCAGGGTCTTCACCCGCCCATCCATGATCTCGGGAAACCCGGTATGTTGCGATACCTCCTTGACCGCGATGCCGGCATCCGCGAGCAGGCGGGCCGTGCCGCCGGTGGAGAGTATCTCTACCCCTCCGGCGGCCAGCCGTTCCGCGAACTCGACGATACCGCTCTTGTCGGACACGCTGATCAGCGCGCGCTTGACCACTGACATGGAATGCTTCTCCACTTTCAAACAGGAATTGTTCCGACGACCTCGTGGCGCGCAGCCCGCGCGACGATGCCTACATAGGGCCAGCTCAGGCCAGCTTGTGCTGCCGGAGCTTCTTGCGAAGGGTACTGCGATTGATGCCGAGAATCTCCGATGCGCGGGTCTGGTTGCCGTCGGTGTGCTCGAGCACGGAGCGGAGCAGGGGTATCTCCACCTCCCGCATGACCATCTCGAAGAGTCCCGAACAGTCGTGGCCGTCGAGAACGGAAAAGTACTCGTCCATCGCATCGCTCACGCAGTCGCGCAGCGGCCGGGACTTACGGCGCATGTCAACGCGCAGCGCGCTGACCGACTTCGGGGGCTTCTTGCTCTTGGCCGCGCTCACGCCGCGCGCTCCCAGTCTTCGGCTAGCGCGTCGAAGTATTCGCGTACGAGGCGCACTTGAGTTTCCGCGCACTCGACGCGATTGACTCTCTGCCAGAACGTCGCCGCGCCCGCGCGGCCCTTGCAGTACCAGGACAGGTGCTTGCGCGCGATGCGCACCCCAAGATGTAGTCCGTAGAACTCGTGCAGTGCGCGCAGGTGCTCAACCAGGGTCGCGCCCACCTCTTCGAGACAAGGTGGCGGCAGCAACTCCCCGGTGCGCAGATAGTGATCGATCTCGCGGAATATCCACGGATTTCCCTGGGCCGCGCGCCCGATCATGAGTGCGTCGGCGCCGCTGCGGGTAAGAACATCCCGCGCGTCCCCGGGCGTTCGCACGTCTCCGTTGGCGATGACGGGGATGTTCACTGCCGCCTTGATGGCGGCAACCGTGTCGTGCTCCGCGTCACCGCGAAACGCGCATGCCCGCGTGCGTCCGTGAACCGCGACGGCGGCGATGCCCTGATCCGCGGCGATGCGCGCGATGGCGACACCATTCCTTCTTTCCGGCGCGACACCTGTGCGGATCTTGAGGGTCACCGGCACGTCGACGGCGGCCGTGACCGCCGCCAGTATTCGCGCCACGAGCGACTCGTCGGCGAGCAACGCCGATCCGGCCTGGGTATTGCATACCTTTTTCGCCGGACAACCCATGTTGATGTCGATGATCTGCGCGCCGTGCTCGACGTTGAAGCGCGCGGCGTCCGCCATCTGCCCGGGATCCGCGCCGAGGATCTGCACCGAACGCGGGTCGCGCTCGCCGTCGTGGTCGCGGCGTCGACGGCTCTTCTCGGTGTCACGCAGCAGCCGGTTGCTCGCGACCATCTCCGATACCGCGAGATCCGCGCCGAGCTTCCTGCACAGTAGTCGGAACGGACGATCGGTTACGCCGGCCATCGGCGCAACGATCAGGTTGTTCGCGAGAGAATAGCTTCCGATTCGCATTATCTTGACGCGCTCGGCCCCTGAACGGTCTGCTTTTTGTTGTGGAAGGAAAGGTGCTGCCCCGGACGCGGATATAGTAGCCCCTCGCGGCGAAAGGTAAAAGAGATAAAAGCCCTTCGCGGACCGGTCGTGCAGACTTCCGCGCGCGCCGATGTTGCACCCGCGAAACGCGTCGTGCAAAAGTTTTCAACGACTTAGGGAGAGGCTACCCGCGCTCGAGGCTGGAATCACAAAAAACTGAATTCGAAACTCACCGCAGCTTCTTCCGGCGCCAGCACATCGAGCTCCACCTGGAACGGCGTCCTCGGTCTCAGCCGCGCGCTCGCGGCGACGGAACGGCCGAGATACTCCGTTGGCTTGAAGTCGCGCGTGGCGATGGTCTGCCCGTTGACATTGAACAACGTGAAGCGCACCAGCGGATAGGGTTGCCGATAGGGCGCGGAGTTCGTGAGCGTCGCCTTGATTTGCATCACGCCTTCGATCTTCGGGTGAACGCGGACGTCTCTGCTGACCACTCGGATGCGTCCGGGATCCCGGCGCTCGGGCAGGACGCACCCGACACGTACACACACCGACTCGATGGCGCCGCGCCATTGCGGATAACGCCGTGCCGCGTCCTCGGGCATGAAGAATACGTACTGACCGGCCAGCAACGCGAGCAGCGCCAGGGCGGTCGCGCCGTAACCCACGTTGCGACGCCGCGAGGCGTTTCTGGCGGCGAACTCCTCGGCCTCCTCGCGCAGCACTTCCGGGAGCGCGTCCGGATTCGATTCCGGGAGCGGCTCCCTTGCGTCCGGCGGCGCTTCTTCGAGAACGGACACGCGCCTGGCGGTGTCGCTGCCCGCCGGGCCCTCGTCGTGCGCCGGGGGATCCTCGACCCGGGGTTTCTCATCCACCGACGCGGCGGCGCGCACGGCGTCCAGGGTCGAGCTCAGCTGCTCGGCGGCACTCCTCGGATCCCCGATGTCGTCGGTGACGGGTTCGAGCTCGGCTTCGGGCTCCAGTGGTGCAATCTCCGGTTCACTGCTTAGCTCGGAAGGGACATCGATCCCGGGCTCGAGGTCGAAGTCGACGTCGTCGATGTGCGCGCGATCCTCCTCCGCCTCGACGGCGAGCACCGCTTCGTCCGGGGCCACCGGCGCCTGCACCGGACCGTCGCTGAGATGGGGTATCGCATCGAAGGACTCGAGACAGGTGCCGCAACGCACGTTGCCGTGGGCCGCCTTGAGCTGCTCGGCGGCAACGACGAAAACAGTGGAGCAGTGGGGGCAGCGGGTATACACGCTATTGCTCTCCGGGCACTCCGCGGGTGCCTGCGAGCAGCACCCAATCATCGCGCTCCGCGGCGGGAGCGAGATCGCACCAGGGCGCGAAGCGGGCGCTCACGCCCGCCGACTGATGCCTCAATATGCCCGCGAGGGCCAGGCGCCCGCCCGGTTGCAACAACATGGAAAGCGTCTCCGCGAGGGTGCTCAGCGTGTTGGCGAGTATGTTGGACACCACCAGCTGGACGGTCAACGGCGGCAGATCCCCCGGCTCCCGGACGGCCACCTGCGCGCTCACGCCATTGGCGGCGGCGTTGTCCCGTGTCGCCTCCAGGGCCTGGGGGTCGTTGTCCACTGCCCATACCCGGCCCGCGCCGAGCTTCGCCGCCGCGACGGCGAGGACGCCGGAGCCGCACCCGTAGTCGACGACCTCCCGGTTCTCGCAACACTCGCCGGCCAGCCACGCGAGGCACATGGCGGTAGTGGCGTGGCTGCCGGTGCCGAAGGCGAGTCCCGGATCCATGGTCATGGAAACCTGCCCGCGTGCGACAGGCGGCGCCTCGGACCAGCTCGGCACGACCCACAGGCGGCCGCCGAAGCATGTGGGCTCGAAGCCCTCCCGGTGCAGGCGCAGCCAATCCTTGTCCTCGAGCGTCTCCACCTTCGGCGCGGGCAGGCGCTCCGGAGCATGACGACGCGCAAGCTCCTCGAGCAGCGGCGCGGCGTCCTGCCCGCCGGCGAACAGACCGCTCACCCGGGTGCGCGACCACAGCGGCGTCGTGCCGGGATCGGGCTCGTAGATGGGTTCGTCCTGTGCATCGTCGAGACTCACGGCCAGAGCGCCGCACGCGTCGAGATGCTCCGCGATACGCGCCGCGGTCGCGGCATCGCAAGTGAAGCAAAGCTGCAGCCAGGTGGTCGGCGCGTCGGTTTCGCTTGCCACCCCCGCCGCCGTCAGCTCCCCGCGAGCTTCGCCTCGAGGTAATGGATGTTGGTGCCGCCGGCGAGAAACGCGCTGTCCCGGCACAGGCGCTCGTGCAACGGAATGTTCGTCTTGATGCCGTCGATGACGATCTCGTCGAGCGCCGTGCGCATCCGCGCGAGCGCCGTTTGGCGGTCCTCGCCATAGGCGATGAGCTTGCCGATGAGGGAGTCGTACTGGGGCGGCACGGTGTAGCCGCTGTAGAGATGGCTGTCGAGGCGGATGCCGGGACCGCCCGGGGGGTGGAACAGCCCGACCTTGCCCGGGGAGGGCATGAAGGTGTCGGGATCCTCGGCGTTGATGCGGCACTCCACCGCGTGTCCCCGGAAGACCACGTCCTTCTGGCGCAATGGGAGGGGCTCGCCGGCGGCGATCTCGAGCTGCGCGCGCACGAGATCGATACCGGTGATCAACTCGGTCACGGGATGCTC
>CBDTYP010000206.1:0-6006 GCA_965364645.1 uncultured Gammaproteobacteria bacterium
GGCCTTATTGGCAGACGGCGGGCGGGTCGCCCAGCACGTTCTCGTCCGGAATGACGTCGAGACCGGCTGTCAGCCGCCACCGATATCGATGGCGAAGTTGCCCACGTGCTGTTTGGACAGGAACTCGGTCTGAGCTTCGGCCACGTTCTTCAGAGGAAACGTCTTCGCCAGGAGGGGTCGGATCTCCTCGCGCTCGATGTAGCCGACGAGGGATTCGAAGATCCCCAGGGGCATGACGGTTGCCCCGAAGAGCGTGAGGTCCTTCAGATAGAGCGTTCGCAGATCCAACTCCACGACCGGCCCTGCTATCGCGCCCGAGGTGACATAGCGCCCGGCGCGCTCCAGGACTTCCAGCAGGACCGGAAAGCCCGCGCCACCCACGACGTCGGCGACCACCTGCACCTCGCCGCCGGGCGCTGCGCCACGTACGGCTGCCTCGAATTCTGGTTCGTCGCGCGCGATGACTGCATCCGCTCCGAGATCGGCAACCGCTTTCATTTTGCTGCTTCCGGCCACGGCGATGACCCGCGCGCCCCGGCGTTTGGCAAGCTGCACGAGCCCCGAGCCCACGCCGCCGGAGGCTCCCGTGATGAGGATTGTGTCGCCGGAGCTCAATTGTGCACGGGTCAGCATGTATTCGCCGGTTGAGTAGGAGCACGGAAATGTCGCCAACTCCGCGTCGGAGTACCGGGACCGGATCGGAAATGCGTTGAGCGCCGGAGCCGTCGTGAACTCGGCGTAGCCACCGTCACGCTCGCTGCCGAAATAGCCGGCGAGTGATCGATCTTTCGGATGCTTCGCATCGCGCAGCCATGGTTCCACCAGTACGCGCTCGCCGATGCGGGTCGTCGGCACCTCGGCGCCGACCGCGACGATGGTGCCCGCCACGTCCGCCCCCTGGATGCGTGGGAAGACGAGACCGTCGCCGCCCCAGGTGGAGTCGTCGCTTTTTGACTCGTCGAACCCGGTCGCGCCGCCCGCATCGGTCGCCTGCGTGACGGATTTGCTGTACCAGGCGGTGCGGGTGTTGATGTCGGTGTTGTTCATGCCGCAGGCGCCCACCCGGATCAGCACCTCATCCGGCCCGGGCGATGGCGTCGCCACATCTTCGCCGTACTCGAGCTTCTCGAGCCCGCCGTGACCGGTCGTGCGCACAGCGCGCATGCGCGCCGGGATCGACGTGGATGCTTCAGGCATTGTCTTGTTCCAGATCGGCCCAGACCTTTTTTGCGATTCGGAAGCACTCAACGCCGGTGGGGATTCCGCAGTAGACCGCGATCTGGAGGAGAATTTGCTTGAGCTCGTCGCGGGTCAAACCGTTTTTAATCGCCCCACGGAAGTGCAGCTCCCACTCGGTCATGCGATTGAGGGCCGCGATCATGCCGAGGTTGAGCATGCTGCGCTGGCGATAGTCCAGGGTGTCGTCGCCCCACGTCGCACCCCAGCAGTACTCGGTGACGATCTCCTGGAACTCGCGATTGAAATCGTCCGCGGCGTGCAGCGATCGCTCCACATATTCTTCCCCCAGCACCGCCTTGCGGGCGGCAAGACCCTTGTCGAATCGTTCTTTGCTCACTTCGATGCCCTCCTGACGTTAATTGGTTGGCGGACGGCGGCCGGTGCACTCGCTCTGCCACTCAGGCCCGCGGCCGCTCGTTTCGCGGATCATATACCGCTTCGGCCAACAATCGCGCGGGGATCGGCTCGCCCAGGATCATGACCTGGAGCTCGGTTCCCGGTGTCGCGAACTCCGGAGCGATGTACGCGAACGCAAGGCTCTTCTCCACGCAATGGCGGTACGCCCCGGAGCTGATGGCACCGATCACACGCCCGTCCGCGAGCACCGCCTCACTGCCGTTGCAGTCCGCGATTCCGGCGTCGATGGCGAGATACACGCAGACCCAGGGAAGCGGCCCCTCGAGGCTCTCGATGGTGCGCGCCCGCCCGACGAAGCCGCCCTTCTCGAGCTTCACGAAGCGCATGACGTCCGCTCCCGGCAGCGTCACCTCGTTGGTGAGCTCACTCGCGCCCTTGAAACCCTTCTCGAGACGCATGGAATTGAGCGCATAGGACCCGATGTTGCCGATGCCGTACTCTCCGCCGGCCTGACAGACGGCGCTATCGTGGAGTTGACCCGATGCGCATCAATTCACTGACTCTGCTCGTGAGAGCATCCGGGCGAATTTCACACCTTTGAGCCACTTGAGTCCCATGCTCCTGGCTCTGGCAAGCATTGCCTCGGATTGCCCAATCGCACGCCAATAATGACTCTCCGTCGCGGGAACTTGAATCAACCATTGCGTCGCACGCATGGAAAGGCGCTCCAAAATGGGCGGAACATAAGAAGGAATTGTACCCTTGTTCTTCAGATGAAGCCTCCGCCCGGTCCAGTCTACAAGCGCCAAGTACTGTTTCGTCGTTAGTGACGGCTCCCAGGCGCGGATGCTCGAACCTATCGGCCGCAAACCGGAAGCATGAGATGTAGAATCTCGAGCTCGCCGGCGAAAGGATGTGCACAGCCCCGACTCGGGCGTCTCGACGACTCCCGCTCGGACCGGGTTCAGATCGACATAGGCCATGCAACTGAGTGCTGCAGATTCATCAAGCAGCGCCTGGCACGCAAAGCGACCTTCCCAGAATCGTCCTGTGCACTCGTCCTCTCGATTCGCCCGCCTGGCGATGGGTTCGTTCAGATATCGCATGTACCAGCTCAAGTTACCCAAGCGTTTTCGCAATAGCTTCAGCCGCTCGGGCTGAGCTAGAAGCGCCACCATCAAAGAATCCACAATCGCTTCTGACGCCTCCCGAGCGCTTCCGAGCGCGAGCCAGCGTCTCGCGACTTCTTCATCTGACCACCCACCGGTCACCGTCGGGTCGACTTCGATCACCAGATGAAAATGATTGCTCATGACGGCGTATGCATGCACGGCAACCGCAAAGATTTCCGCAAGTCGAAGAATGCGGTCTTCCACCCACTGCTTTCGATGGTCGAACGAACGGCCCGTGACGGGATCGGCCCCACACAGAAACGCTCGGCGCACGCAACGCGAGACGCAGTGATAAAGCCCCGGAACGTCGGGGGGAACGTATAGGCGGCGCGGATAACCCATGGCGAAACAGCATCGCACTCTGCCCTCACCCTTGATATGGACCACTTCGACATCTTCTGTAGGCTTCCATCCCCACCGGCTGATCCATGGGTGTCCACAACAGGTGTTGGTGGGTGTCCAAAATAGAGTAAGCTAAGGGTGGATCGTCCGGGGAGCTGTCTGTTGTGAGTTCGGATCGCCTGCCCCGTAAGCTTGCTGCCATTCTTTACGCCGATGTGGTTGATTACAGCCGCTTGACTGGCGCGGATGAGGACGCGACGCATCGGCGGCTCAGCGAGTGCCTCGATTTTGTGTCCGGCAGTGTCGAGCAGCAGCACGGGAAGGTTGTGCACTACGCCGGAGACGCGGTGCTCGCCAAGTTCGACGCCGTCGTGGATGCGCTGTCTTGCGCATCGGCTATTCAAGAAAGTATCGAGTCGCGCAATGCCGATGTTCCCTCCGAACGCAGGCTGCAGTTTCGTATCGGCGTCAATCTCGGCGATGTGATCGAGGATCGTGGAGATATCTACGGCGATGGCGTGAACATTGCGGCGCGCCTCGAGAGCCTCGCGCAGCCGGGCGGGATCTGTGTCTCGGAGAGCGTTTATGACGCCGTCAGCAATTCCCTGCCCTTTCGCTATGAGTTCATGGGCGAGCAGAACGTCAAGAACATCGAGAAGCCCGTGCGGGTCTACCGTGTCCTCCCCGATGCGGAGTCATCGAGCGACGCGGCGACCACCCGAGTAGCCGACCGGCTCGAAGAGCAGCAGATCCAATTTTGTACATCGTCGGACGGCGTCGGCATCGCCTACGCCTCGACCGGCGAAGGCCCGACCCTGGTTAAGGCAGCCAACTGGCTGAACCATCTCGAGTTCGACTGGCAAAGTCCGATATGGCGGCACGTGTTCTCGGAGCTTTCACGTGACCACGAGCTGGTGCGTTACGACGAACGCGGCAACGGACTCTCGGACTGGGACGTGGACGACATCTCCTTCGAGGCCTTCGTGCGCGATCTGGAAGCAGTCGTCGACGCGGCGGGCCTGGATCGGTTCGCCCTGCTCGGAATCTCCCAAGGCTGCCCGGTCTGCATCGCGTATGCGGTGCGCCATCCCGAGCGCGTTTCGCAGCTTGTGCTCTACGGCGGATACGCGCGCGGCTGGGCGCAGCGCGGCCAGGCAGAGAAGGAGAAGGGCAACGCCATCGTCGAGCTCATTCGCCAGGGCTGGGGACAGGACAACCCCGCATTCCGGCAGATGTTCACTTCGACGATGATTCCCGGCGCGTCATCGGAGCAGATGGACTGGCACAACGACGTACAGCGCAATACGACATCGCCGGAGAACGCCGTCCGACTGAGGCTCGCCATGGGCGACATCAACGTGTCGTCGATACTTCCCGAAGTGACCACACCGACCCTCGTGCTGCACGCCCGCGAGGATTCCGTCGCGCCCTTCGAGGGAGGGCGCCGTATCGCCGCGATGATCCCCGGGGCGCGAGTCGTGCCGCTGGAAAGCGCCAATCATCTGCTGCTCGAGAACGAGCCCGCGTGGCCACGCTTTCTCGCCGAGGTCCGAAGCTTCCTGGACGGCTAGAGCTAGAGCGCCGTCAACGCGGGCCACAGGGCGCCCGCGCCCGCCCCGATCGCGAGCTCGCCGAGGCGCATCGCCCACACACTCTCGGCGCCGAAGTCGTCACGCCACGCCCAAAGCCTGCGCGTGCTCTGATGCAGGCTGTACTCTCGCGTAAATCCCATGGCGCCGTGCACCTGGTGGGCGATGGCGGCGCCGACCCCGGCCGCCTCGCCCGCGCGGATCTTCGCGGCCGCAACCGCGAACAGCGTGCGCTCATCGTCGACCCCGTGCCGGATGATCGCAGAAGCCGCCGAGTCCGCGGCCGCGCCGGCGGCGGCTACCTCGCCCGCGAGCGACGCGAGGTTGTGCTGGACCGCCTGAAACCGCGCGATGGGCCTGCCGAATTGCGCGCGCTCGCGGGAGTAGTCGAGGGATTGATCGAGGATGCGCTCGAGAGCCCCGGCCATCTGCTGGGCTCGCAGCGCAGCTCCCACCCGCCGGAGCGCATCCTCGGGGTCGACGCCCGGCGCGGGCGCCGAAACCACAGGCCGCACGCCATCGAAGCACACTGAACCCAGTGGCTCGCCGGCGAGGCTGCTGCCCACGCTGCGCGCGCACTCCCCTGCCTGAACCAGTGCAACGAGCCGCGATCCGCCGCCGGAGGCGATCGCCACGACATGGTCGGCACGGCCACCATGAGGGATCCCGTTGGCGGTGCCGTGCAGCACGCCGTCATGGTCGAGGGTGATACCCTCCCCCTCGCCCACGGGCGCCACCGTCATGGGCCCCGCCGGCACCTGCAATCCCGCCGCAGCCAGCAGCCAACCGGCGCACAAGGTCTCAGCCACCGGCACCGGTAGCGCATGGCGCCCCGTGGCCCGGGCGACGGCGAAGCCGTCGGCCGTGGAGGCGCCGGGCCCCCCGGCGCTTTCCGGCACCCACGCGAGGGAGAGACCCGTGCTCTCGAGAGCATCCCACAACGCCGCCGGCCACTCGCCGTCCTCCGCGCCGTTCACGGTCTCCGGCGTACACAGGTCCGCGCATACCCTGTTAACCGTCTCAACTATAAGGGGATCCGCCCCGATCTCGCTCACAACACCACCTTGCACAGAAGCCGCCTGTAACGGCCCATCATGTCCGTTTCGCCACAGGATTGATATCCTCCGGAACCGTCCCGAAGGTTTTGGAAACGAAGGATGGCCCGAACCCTCAGTTTCGATCCAGTGACTCTACCGCCCGAGGCGGACACGATGCGATCGCGGGTGCGGGCGTTCATCCGCCGGGAGATCGACGCCGGCACGTTCGAACCGGGGCTCGGTCCCGGCCTCAACCGGCACTCCCCGGAG
>CBDTYP010000207.1:0-6004 GCA_965364645.1 uncultured Gammaproteobacteria bacterium
CACCTGCCGAAGGAGTCGGACCTGGATGTGGCGACCGAGTCGCTGCTCGCGGAGCTGCGCGAGACGGGGCGCCGCCCCTATATCATTCCGAGCGGCGGCTCCAATGCGCTGGGCGCGCTGGGCTACGTGGACTGCGCCTTCGAGCTGCTGGAGCAGGCGAAGACACAGAAGCTGTCGATCGGTCAGGTGGTGCTCGCCACCGGCAGCGCTGGCACCCAGGCCGGATTACTCGCAGGCCTGCATATGCGGGAGGCGCCCATCGACGTGCTCGGCATCTGCACCAGCCGCCCGGCGGACGAGCAGGCCCGGAAGGTCGGCAAGCTGTGCGACGAGACCCTCGAGCTGCTCAGACACAGGCGCCCCCTGCCCCGGGAAGCGGTGCAGACGAATGGCGACTACGTGGGCCAGGGCGACGGAGTACCGACCATCGGCATGATCAAGGCAGTCTCCCTCGCCGCCTGCACCGAGGGTCTGTTGCTGGATCCTGTGTACACCGGTAAGGCCATGGCGGGCCTCGTGGACCTGGTGCGCCAGGGAAAGTACGAGGGCAGGTACGGCGGCGACGAGAGCATCGTCTTCCTGCACACGGGCGGATCCCAGGCGCTGTTCGGCTACAGGAGCACCTTCGACGGCCTGTAGAGGATCCCCATTCGGGCCAGAGTCAGGCCCTGGTCAGCCCTTGATCTCTATCAGCTCGATGTCGAAATTCAGGGTCTCGTTGGGGCCGATGGAGCCGGCGCCGTCGCTACCATAAGCCAGCGCCGCGGGGATCCAGATCTCCCACTTCGCGCCCACGGGCATCAGCTGCAGAGCCTGCTGCCAGCCGGGTATGACGTCACCGACGCCGAGCTCCGTGGGCTGACCTCGGCCGTAGGAGCTGTCGAACTCCTTGCCGCTCAGCAGGCGGCCCACGTAGTGCACGACGACCGTATCGGTCTCGGTGGGCGACTCGCCGGTGCCCGGCTCGATGATGCGGTACTGCAGACCGGAAGGGAGGACCACGACGCCATCCCGGGCGCTGTTCTGCTCGAGGAACTCTTCGCCGGTGGTCTTGTTCTTCTCGGCGGCGGCAATCTTCTCGGAGTTCATCTCGTTCTGATAGGCGGTGGCGGCGACTCTGAGCTCGTCCATGCTGACCCGCATCTCGCGCCCGTTGAGCACGTCCCCGATGGCCAGCGCGATGGCGTCGGGGTCGATGCCGGAGAGCCCCTGCCTCTGCAGCTGCTGCGCGATCTGCAGGCCGACTCCGTAGCTGAATTTCTGGACGTTCGTCTCGAGCGGCTTGGTGTCTTGGGCATGCGCCGGGACTTGAACCGCCAGCAACACGGCGGCCAACAGAATCGGTAGTTTCATGATGGTTCCTCGAGGGAGCGCTGGTCCTCAGCGCGGCATGGTTGGTCCGATCCCAATATAGTAAAGAGATCGGTGGAGCACACGGAATGTGTGAATTATGACAGAGTCCATGGAGAAAAGTTGCCGGCGGCGGACGACGATGACGTTTCCGTATGGAAACGGTCAGCCGATCTCGCTGCCGGCAAAGTCCCACTCCAGGGAATCGCTCGGTACCTGGATGCCGTCGCCCTGGGCGAAGTGCACGCCCATGTCCCAGAGCATGGCGAGGGTCGCCGCATCTTCGACACCGACCGCGACGACCCGCTTTCTCAACGATCGCGCCATGTCCACGATAGCGCGCACGGCCGATTGGCTCTCGTGGTCCGTCGCCAGAGTGTGCACGAGGTCCGCGTCGATCTTCAGATAATCCACGGGCACGTGCCGTAGGGTGTTGAACGACGTGAGCCCGGTGCCGAAGTCCTCCAGCGCCGCGTGACAGTCGAGCTGCTTCAGCCCTTTGATGAAGGCCTTCACGTTCTTCACCTGACTCATCGCCGACGCCTCGCTCACCTTCAGGACCAGACACTTCCCGGAGATCTGCGCGTTGCGTAGCTGCTTGCTGATGAACAGCAGCATGTTCTCGTCGACGATGGCCTGCTCGGACAGCTTGACGAAAAAATGGGTATCGTGTCCGTCGCGCTGACGATTCGCCATCAATCCGATGACGTGCTCGATGACCCATTGATCCAACTTGGTGACGACCTCGGCGTCTACCTCCGAGCTGAAGATCGAAGACTCGGCCAGCGGCCTGCCGCTCTCGCCGACGACGCGGAGGTAGACCTCGTACACCTCCATGTTGTCCTCGTGGAGATTGACGATAGGCTGGTAGAGCATGGACAGCTGACCGCCGTCGAGGGCCTGGGCCACCGCGTTGCCAGGGGACTCGACCGTGACCTTCTCGGCGGCGGGCTTGGCGCCGGCGGGAAACTGAATCTCGATGCGATTGCCGCCCTGCTTGCGGGCGGTGCGGCACGAGTGCTGGGCCTGGGCGAGCACCGACTCGGGCGCGCGGGCCCGGGTCAGCATCGGGCAGATGCCGATGCTGCACGTGGTCGTCACGGACTTCCCGGAAACGTCGACGATGCGCTCCGCGACGGCGCCGCGCAGTTCTTCCGCCACGTCCCAGGCTTCGCGTATGTGCGGCACCTGCATCATCAACGTGAAGACACTGTCCCCGAAGCGGGAGAGTACGCCGCCTTCCGGGACTCTGCCCAGAAGCGCGCGGGCAATCTCCGCGATCAGCGTGTCGGTCGCGCCGATGCCGATGGTTTCCTTCAGCACGTTGAAGTTATCCAGCTCGAGATAGAGCAGCATCCTCCCCGAGTCGGCGCCGCCCCCGCCGATCACGGCTTTCTCCAGCGTCGACATGAAGTACTGGCGGTTGTACAGCCCGGTGAGCGGATCGTGCTTGCGCAGGTATTCCAGCTGGGCCCGAATCTCGTTGCTCTCCGATTGATCGCGAACGACGACCTGCCAGCACAGCTCACCCTCGAACGTCGCGGGCGACAACTCCATCCTGATGTCCAGACGATTCCCATCGGATCGCAGCCCGGCCACCTCGATGCTCGATCCCTCGCCCTCGCCTTTCATGTGCGCGCGCATGAAGTCCTTGAAGCGACTCTGATCGTCGGCGACGACGAGATCCAACGCGGGCAGACCGGCGAGCTCGTCGATGCTGTCGAACCCGAACATGTCGAGGTATGTCGGGTTGGCGTGTATGTGCATGCCGTCGTGAACATAGGCGATGGGATCCCGGGATGCGTGCAACAGGGCTCGCCAGCGCTCTTCCCGTTCCGACAGCGCGTTTCGCCAGCGGCGGACGTCCCGGCGCGCCCCGAGATTCTCGACCTCCCGGCGCAGGACGAGCTTGAGGTGCTCCACGTCGCTGTTCTGGACCGCGTCCTTGGCGCCCGCGGCGAGCGCCTCGACGACGGCGTCCCGGGACTCGTCGGGCTGGTGGCCGTGGATGACGACGACCGGGGTATAGCCGTCCTCCCTGCTCGCAGTCTCGACCACTTCGGCGACGTTCACGCCGGCGACATCGGTGGAGCAGAGGAGCAGATCCCACTGGCCCTCGTCGAGACAGCTCTCCAGCTGCTCGACCCCCGACAGATGGCGGGATTCGATGGCAACCCCGTCGTTCCTGAGGGCATTGAGCAGCGCCTCGACGTCGTTGGAGGTCGACTCGATGACCAGCAGGTGCAGGGCTTCAACGGGGTCCACAGCCCGGTAGTTTACCTCTCCCGCCGGTGCCGTGAGTATAGAAATGACCCGTCCGTAACCTCACAATCAAGGTGTTCCGGGCCGCTGGCGGGACCAGGACGGATGACTGAGCGCGAACCGAGAATCTACTTGCCGACCCCCCTGGGCGCCGAGAGCCGCTTTGCCCTCACGGGGGACCAACACCACTACCTGACGCGGGTGCTGCGTCTGAAGGCGGGCGCCCGGCTGACGATTTTCGACGGCAGCGGCGGCGAGTACGGGGCGGTGATCGAGGAGGTGGGGCGAGCGAATGCCACTCTCCGGACCGGGGAGTTTCGGGACATCGACAGGGAGTCCTCCCTGAACCTGTGCCTCGCCCAGGGCGTGGGCCGCGGAGAGCGCACCGATGTCGCCATCCAGAAGGCGGTGGAGCTCGGGGTGACGAGCATCGTGCCCCTGCTGACGCAACGGGGCGTCGTGCGGCTGGACCCGGAGCGGGGGGAGCGCAGGCTCGCACACTGGCGGGGGATCATCGTGCACGCCTGTCAGCAGTGCGGGCGTAACCGCATCCCGGAGTTGCACCCCGTGGTCGGACTGGACGAGTGGCTGGGGGACTATGAGAGTGGGGGCCTCGATCTGATTCTCGATCCCGAGGGCACCAGGGACATCGGGGCGCTCGAGTACGCCGGCGGGACGATCACCCTGCTGGTGGGGCCCGAAGGCGGATTTGGCGATGCGGAACGGGACGCGGCCTCGGGGGCGGGCTTTCGAGCAGTGCGGCTGGGTCCACGCGTTTTGCGCACGGAAACCGCCGCGATCGCCGCGGTCACCGCCGTTCAGTCACGATGGGGCGACCTGTAGGTTGGGCTACGTTGTTCGCGGGTTGCGTTCGAATACGCGGGTCAGATCAATGACGGGGACAGCGAAGTTGTCGAATGAGAAGCAGGAGATGGCGAGCTCGCTGATGAGCGTGCGGGATTCCGACAGCGCGCACGCCATGTTGTCCGCGACGGTCACGGTCTTCGGCATGACGGTCAGCTGCAGCGCACCGTGGCGCAGAGGCTCACCGGGTACGGTCTGATACACAGCGATAGCGGTCACCGCGCCGCCGTAGTCCTCTTCGTCGGACTCGCTGCGATAGCCCTCGCCGAGATCCACCACCGGCAGAATCTGGTCCCGCCACACCAGGACCTGGTGACAACGGGTGCTCGCCATGGGAACGTGATAGAGCTTGGGCCTGGAGAGCACCTCCACGAGCTCGTGCAGACCGACAGCGGCCACGCGGTTACGGGCAAACTCCAGCAGCCATGCCTGTACGCTCGCTTCGCTCATGTCGCCTCGGGCCTCAACAGCCCGTCGAGATGGCGGATCATGCTGTCGCCTCGAATTACGAGTCCGACACGCAGCGTCTCGTAGAGACCCAGGGCGATCACCGGGGATCTCCCCTCCCGCAGGCAGCCGGGCACCGGGTGCAGGCTGACCGCGACGGGATGGTCGAAGGTGCGGATCTGATCGCAGACGATGCCGCGGGCCTGGCCATCGGCGCACACCGGCAAGACGACCGCCGTCGGCGTCACGTTCCAGGCGACCGGGGTGAGCTCCGCATCCAGACGATAGGCGGGCCACAGCTCGTCCTGCCAGCGCAACATGCCGAGCTCGAGCCCTTCCGCGGTCGGGACGAGATCCTCGGCATCCACTCGCGCCCCGGCATCCTCCATGGGGATGAGCAGGGTGACGTCGTCGAAGCTGCACGCGATCCAACCGGACACGATGCTGCCGACGACTGGTGACGAGGCGCTCATCGGGACGATATGAGAAGACGGATCTGCTCGGCGAGCTCGTCTTCCTGGTAGGGCTTGGTGATGAAGGCATCGATGCCGGCCGCGTGGGCCTGCTCACGGTGCTTCGCGGTGGAGCGCGACGTGACCATGACGATGGGGATGTCCTGGGTCTCCTCGTCGGCGCGCAGGTGGGCGGCCAGCTCGAGGCCGTTCATACGCGGCATCTCCAGATCCAGCAGGATCAGGTCCGGGACGCGTTCCTCGATGGCCTCGATGGCGTCGAGACCGTCGACGGCCGTGCGGGCCTCGTAGCCGGAGTCGGAGATCACGAGCGCCAGGGTGCGCCGCGCGCTCAGGGAGTCGTCGACCACGAGCACGTTCGGGGAGCTGATCACGATCTCCTCGGGCTCGGCGATCTCCAGATGCTCGACCGGAGCCGCAGGTTGGCGCAGCAGCTCGTGAACGTCGAGCACCGGCGCGACGCTGCCATCGGCGAGTATGGAGGCGCCGATGACCCCCCGCACCCGGGGCACGTAGGAACCGAGCCGCTTGACTACCAGGTAGCGCCCATCGACCAGCTCGTCGACGACGACCCCGACCGGGCCGCTCTCGGAGCGAATCAGCAGAAG
>CBDTYP010000208.1:0-5948 GCA_965364645.1 uncultured Gammaproteobacteria bacterium
CGCCACGCTCGGGGAGCTCGAGTCCTTCGACGACGTGCGCATCCTGACCCGCAGCACCGTCGCCGGGTACTACGACCACAACTATCTCACCATCGCGGAACGCGTCGGCGATCATCTGCCGCCCGGGACCCTCGAGAACCGCCCCCGGCAGCGCCTGTGGAAGGTGCGCGCCGCGCAGGTGGTGCTCGCGACCGGCGCCCACGAGCGCCCGCTCGTATTCCGCGACAATGACCGCCCCGGCATCATGCTCGCGTCGGCGGCCCAGGCCTACGTCAACCGCTACGCCGTTCGGCCCGGCAACCAGGCGGTAGTGGCCGCCAACAATGACAGCGCCTACGCAGTCGCCGTCGACCTCGCCGACGCGGGCATACAGGTGACCATGATCGACGCGCGCCGGGAGCCGCCGGATGCGCGCCGCGCGCTGCTGCGAAAGCGCGGCGTCGAGGTGCTGGCGGGCCACGCAGTGGTCGCCGCGGCGGGTCGCGAACGGGTCAAGTCCGTGGAGGTCGCGGCGCTCAATGCGGCGGGCGACGGCTTCGACGGTACGCCCCGCACGATCCCCTGCGATCTGGTATGCATGTCCGGCGGCTGGAACCCGGCCGTGCACCTCTTCTCACAGTCCAAGGGCCGGCTCGCCTTCGACGAGCAGAAGGCCTGCTTCGTGCCCGGTGAGTCCATCCAGGCCGAACGCTCGGCCGGATCCGCGAGCGGCGCGTTCGAGCTGGCCTACGTGCTCTCCGAGGGCCGCGAGGCGGGCAAGGTCGCGGCCGCCGAGGCGGGCTTTCGAAAGCGCGGCAGCAACGTGTCGCCCCGAGTGGAGCTGGACGAAGAGTCTCCCATCGCGCCGCTGTGGGCGCTGCCGCCTCGGGGCACGTCGCAGTCGAAGCACTTCGTCGACTTCCAGAACGACGTCACGGTGGCGGACATCGGGCTCGCCGCCCGGGAGGGCTATCGGTCCGTAGAGCACCTGAAACGGTACACGACGACGGGGATGGGGACCGATCAGGGCAAGACGGCCAACGTGAACGCGCTGGCCATTCTCGCGCGGCAGCTCGGCGTGGAGCTCTCCGCCGTCGGCACCACGACCTTCCGGCCGCCCTACACACCCGTCACCTTCGGCGCGCTGGCGGGGCGGGACATCGGCGAGCTCGCCGATCCCGTGCGCATGACGCCGATCCACGGGTGGCACGTGGAGCGGGGCGCCATGTTCGAGGACGTCGGTCAGTGGAAGCGGCCCTGGTACTACCCCCATGCGGGGGAGAGCATGCACGACGCGGTGAACCGCGAGTGCCTCGCGACCCGCAACGCCATCGGCATCCTGGATGCGACGACGCTCGGGAAGATCGACATTCAGGGTCCCGACGCCGCCGAGCTTCTCGATCGAATCTATACGAACAACTGGAAGTCGCTGAAGGTGGGCCGCTGCCGCTACGGGCTCATGTGCGGCGAAGACGGCATGCTGTTCGACGACGGCGTCACGACGCGGCTGGGCGAGCACCACTACTTCATGACGACAACCAGCGGCAACGCGGCTCGCGTGCTCGGCTGGCTGGAAGAGTGGTTGCAGACGGAGTGGCCCGAGCTCCGCGTCTACTGCAACTCGGTTACCGAGCAGTGGTGCACCGTGGGAATCGCGGGACCCCTCGCGCGGGATCTGCTCGGCGAGCTGACTACGGACATCGATCTCGACCCAGAAGCCTTTCCGTTCATGTCATTCCGAACCGGCACCGTCGCGGGGATCCCGGCCCGGGTCATGCGCGTCTCGTTCACCGGAGAGCTGTCCTACGAGATCAGCGTCGCCGCCAACTACGGCTTATGGCTCTGGACGACGCTGATGAACGCGGGACAGAAGTACGGCATCACGCCCTTCGGCACCGAGACCATGCACGTCCTGCGCGCCGAGAAGGGTTTCATCATCGCCGGACAGGACAGCGACGGCACGGTGATGCCGGCGGACCTGGGCCTCGCCTGGGCGGTCAGCAAGAGCAAGGACTTCCTCGGCAAGCGATCCATGTCCCGCCCCGACAGCGTGCGCGCCGATCGCAAGCAGCTGGTGGGCCTGCTCACGGAGATTCCCGCCGACGTGCTGCCCGAGGGCGCCCAGATCGTGGACACGGTGACGCCGGCGCCGCCGATGAAGATGATCGGTCACGTGACGTCCAGCTACTACAGCGCGAACCTCGGCCACTCCATCGCGCTCGCGTTGATCAAGGGCGGCCGGCAGCGCGACGGCGATCGGGTGTTCATCCCCCTGGAGGACCGCACGATCAGCGCCACCATTACCGAGCCGCGCTTCTTCGACAGGGAAGGGGAGAGGATGCATGGCTGAGACCTATCAATGGCAGGGCGCGCTTGCGTCGCTCGGCATCGAGGCCCAGGCTTGGGACCTGGCCCGCGCGCCCAATGCGGATGCCGGCGTCGTCATGTCCGACCAGGCGAACGCCGTGCAGCTCGTCATCCGCGGCGACGCGGCGAACCCGGACTTCGCGGGCAGCGTCGCGGAGGTTCTCGGCATCGAGCTGCCGGTCACTCCGAAGACGGCCCACCGCGGGCACGGGCGCACACTCCTGTGGCTCGGCCCCGACGAGTGGCTCCTGGTATCGATGGTGGATCAGGAAGGCGAGCTCGAGGCCCGTTTCGCCGATGCCCTCGACCACGTGCACCACGGGGTCGCGGACGTGAGTCATAGCCGGACCGTCATCGGTCTTCGGGGGCCGAACGCGAGGGACGTGCTCATGAAGGGCACGAACATCGATCTGCACCCCCGGCACTTCGGCCCGGACAGCTGCATCCAGGGGCATCTTGGCAGGTGCCACATGTTGCTCCACCAGCTGGACGAGAGCCCAAGCTACGACGTCTACATTCATCGCAGCTTTGCCGTCTACGCGTGGAAGTGGCTTCGCGATGGGGCCACGGAGTACGGACTCGCGGTGCACGGCCGCGGTAGTCGATGAGATGTAGGAGCGAGCTTGCTCGCGAATCCGCGCTCGTTCCCGCAGAAGATTCGCGAGCAAGCTCGCTCCTACAGTTGCGCGACTACGCTTTGGTCTGAACGAGTTCACCGACGCTGATGACGACGGCGCGGTCGAATACCATCGCGTCCGGGTCGCCCACGGCCCCGGTGGCCCGGGTCTCGCCATAAGCGTAGCCGCGGATGCGCTCCGCCGCGATCCCCTCGGCCTCGAGGAGTTGCCGGATCCCGTCGATGCGGCGCTGGCTCAGCGCGAGGTTGTACTCCGCGTCGCCCCGCAGGTCGCTGTATCCCTCCAGGCGCACCTCGAGCTCGGGATAGGCCTCCAGATAGGCGGCGAGCTGCGTGAGGTGGGGGCGAAGGGATTCATCAACCGTGGCCGCATCGGTGCGGAAGTAGACCGGCAGGCTGATAGGTGCACTCGAGTGACCGGGCAATACCGCGGCGTCTCCGGTCATCGCGACCTGGGTCTGCTCGAAATCGGCCCTGAGCTCGGCGAGCTGACCGTCGCGCTCGTCGAGCCGCACCTCGAGGTCGTCGATGGTGCGATCCTTGCCCGCATCCTGCTCGGCGAAGTAGGCTCCCCCCGCCGCGCCAACGATGGCGCCCACCGGGCCGCCGACCAGTGCGCCGACCAGCGCCCCGATGCCGAAGCCCTTGGCGCCTTCCATGGAGTCTTCGTCGACATTCGCCTCCGCCGCCATCGGCATCCGTATACCCAGCATCAGGATGATGCACGGCACTATCATGAATCTGCTCATTTCCAATCTCCACTGTGATTACTATCATCCCGGCGTCGCCCGCGCGGCGCCTTCGAATGCAATTGAAGCGGGGCGCCGGGTCGAACCCGGGTGGGTGACGGGGAAGAGTGGGTATGAATAGTGGCGAAAAAGGGCAGGCGCTCCGGGAGCTCGCCGCGATCGTGCGCATCAGCGGCCCCCTCGCCGCCGCCTACCTGGCCGAGATCGCCATGGGCATCACGGACATGGTAATCGTCGGACGGGTGGGCAGCGTGGAGCTGGCGGGGGTGGGGCTGGCCTCCAGCGTCCTGTTCGAAATCCTGATCGTTTCCGTGGGCGTCGTTTCCATCGTCGCCGTGCTCGCCGCGGAGGCGCGCGGGGCGGGCAGCACCGAGGGCGTGCGTCACGCCGTGCGTCAGGGATTCCTGGTGGCGTTGTTGCTGGGAATTCCCGGCGCGATAGGGGGTTGGCACCTGGCGCCACTGCTCGCCATGACCGGACAGGAACCGGACGTGATCGTTTTCGCGGATCGTTACCTGCGCGCCGCGGCTTGGTCCATCATCCCGTACCTGCTGTTCGTCGTGTTGCGAAGCTTCCTGGCCGCGATCGCCCGTGCCGGCGCCGTGATGGTCGTCACCGTGGCGGCCATCGGCGTCAACGCGCTGCTTACCTACGGGCTCGTGTTCGGTGAGTGGGGAATGCCCGCGATGGGCGTCGCCGGCGCGGGCTGGGCGACCACGATTACCGTGTGGCTCATGCTGGCGGCGCTGGTGTCGTACACCGTCGGCTCGCGGCATTTCCGGGTCTTCCACCTGTATGCCGCCGGCTTGCGCGTGGACGTGTCCGTCTTCAAGGAGATATTCCGCCTGGGTCTCCCGGTCGCGGGGATCTCATTGCTCGAGAGCGGCATGTTCGTCGCGGTGTCCATATTCATGGGCGTGCTGGGCCCATCTTGGCTGGCCGCCAATCAGATCATGTTCAACGTGGTCGCGGTGGGTTTCGTCATCGCGCTGGCGGTGGGGGAGGCGTGCGGCGTGCGCGTCGCCAACGGGGTCGGCGCCGGCGCGCCCCGGGAGGTGCGCACATCCACGATCACCGGCGTCGGCCTCGGCACGGCCGTCATGGTCGTATCGGCCAGCGTGCTGTGGCTGTTCCCCGAGGAGATCGTCTCCGCATTCCTGGACGTCGGCGACCCGCAGAATGCCGAGGTCGTCGCCTACGCGGTTGTGCTGGCCGGCATCGCGGCGGTGTTCCAACTCTTCGACGGCCTGCAGGCAGTCGCGGCCCGCGCGCTGCGGGGCCTCAAAGATACTCTGGTGCCCATGTGGATCGCGTCCGTCGGCTACTGGGTCCTCGGGCTGCTGGGCGGCTGGATACTGTGCTTCCCGCTCGACTACGGCGCGGTCGGCCTGTGGTGGGGCCTCGCCCTCGGTCTCATCGCCACGGGCAGCGCGCTGGTGTGGCGCCTGATGTTGCGCACGCGCTTGCCCTGACGCCGCGGTCCCGGTTCCCCGTATCCCCGTAGGTTGGGCTGAGCGCAGCGAAGCCCAACATCCAGGTCGGCATGTTGGGCTTCGCTGCGCTCAGCCCAACCTACGGCGATTGCAACCCCGACCGCGATTCCAGTGACGCTACTTCGCGGAGTACCAGATCGGCGACGTATAAGCGCGCTCCTGGGTGATCATGGGTACGTCCGCGGGCATCTCGACGCCGTAGCGCTTGGCGTCGTAGGCGGTCCAGCGCGGCGTCGGGATCTCGATCACTCTCGCGTAATAGAAGGCATTCCGGGACGGGTCGAAGTCCGGATCCTTCCAAACCGCGATGAACTCCGAGGCGCCGATGCTGTTGACCCACGTCGCGTTCGGGACATCCACCGTATTCCCGACGGGTGGCAACTTCCCGTCGGCTCCGGGCTGGCGATCGTCGGACCAGGCGACGTCGTACACCTTCTCGTGGGTCTTCCCGTCCTTGTCTATCCACCCCTTGATGATCTGGATGCGATCGAGATTCCCGCTCAGGGGATCTTTCAGCGCGGCCACCAGGAACGTGGGTGCGCCGGCGCCCTCGGTCTGGTAGAGCTCGCCGCCCATGGGGACTCCCTTGGCGTATCCCGCCTCCGCAGGCAGGCGCGTGTTGGCATCCTCGTCGGTGAATTTCCAGCCGCCCACGCTGTCGCTGATCAGCTTGCCGCGGATGAAGGTCCACTCGGTCGTGAGCGTGTCGGGGTCGTGCACGAT
>CBDTYP010000209.1:0-5925 GCA_965364645.1 uncultured Gammaproteobacteria bacterium
AGCTCCTTGGCTTTCGGCGCGCTCTTCTTATTGTATGGGTGCCTCCCCGTGAACAACTGGTACGCGAGTATGGCGAGCGCAAAGATATCGTCGCGGGGGTCGGGGTCCTCGCCCTCGAACATCTCGAGCGTCGCATAGGTGGGCGTGAGCGCGCCGAGCTCGGCGGGATCGAAGAGCGTCGTCTCGCCTTCCTCCGCGTCACCCTTGGACTTCGATGCCCGCGCGATGCCGAAGTCCAGCAGCTTCACCGTCTCGTCGCTGGTGATGAAGCAGTTCCCGGGCTTCAGATCCGAGTGCACGAGGCCGTTGTCGTGGGCGTAGGCAAGACCGGCAGCCAGCTGCTCGATGATGGCCATGGCTTCGTCGACGGGCAGTCCGTCGTCGGGAAGCGCCCGGATGAACGCATCCATCGGCTGCCCCTCCATGACCTCCATGGTCATGAACACGGTCTGGGTTCGTTCGTCACGATCGAAGTCGTAGACGGTGGCGATGTTGGGGTGTGCGAGCCGCTGCTGCTTGGAGGTCTCGCGCTGCAAGGCGATAAAGGCTTCCGGATGTCTCTTGAAGTCGGCCTGGAGGAGCTTGATGGCGACGTATGGATTGCGATCCTTGGCTTCTTCTTTCAGCAGATCCTTACCCTTCCACACCGCACCCATGCCGCCTTCACCGAGCTTGGCGATGAGCCGGAAACGACTGCGCAGGACCTCGCCCTTCTGGAACTCCCGCTCAGGCGTGCCGTCGTCGGGGTCGTTGTACAGACCGGGCCACATGGTGCCCGTTGGCTCCTCGCCGGTGCCGACGACGCCCATGTCGGTAATGGTGGGGTCCGGGCGCTCCTCCGGCGGCGCATCGGGCGGGTCGCTCGACGGGGTTTCCCGGCGCCGGGCGATGTCCTCGTCGGTATAGCCGGCGGCGGGGTTCAACTCCGTGGGGCCGTCGGGCTCGCCGAGGCCGCGGTGCATGGCCGTCGTGCTGTCGTCCACAGGCGTCGACGTGCCCAGCATGGTCGCGCTCTCGCCCGACAGCGCGGTCAGCTGCCGGCGAAGCGCCGAGTAGGCGGAACTCGAGAGGCCGTCCACGCGCGCGGCCTCGAGGACGAGAAGCGCCTCGGTGGCGAGGCGGTCCGAACCGCTCACCAGGTCCGCGACCTCGGCCTGCAGCGAATCGAGATCGGTCGTACCACCACGGAAGCCGGCGAGTAAGCGCTCGAACTCCTTCACCGATCGCCTACCTCAAATCGGTGGCAGCTGTTCGTTGCGCGCTGTGTCGGGATCCTCTTCCATGGTATCGACGTCGGATTCGTCTTGCGCCTCGCGGGCGGAGTGTCCGGCCGGCTTGGCGTGGACCGCCACGCTGATCACCGTGACGTTGTCGCGCGCGCCGTAGGTGAGGGCGCGGTCCAGCAGCGCATGGCAGAGCTGACTCGGATCGCCGTCCCGCGCCGGGGTCGACAACTCCTCCTCGAGGACCTCCTTCTCTAGCCCGTCGCTGCACAATATGAAGACATCGCCGGCCTGCACGGGGATGATCTCGACATCGATGAAGAGCTGATCGGCGGCACCGACGGCCCGGGTCACCAGGTTGCCGTGGGGGTGGTCGATGGCCTGCTCGGGAGTGAGCACGCCGCGTTCCACCAGCTCCTCCACCAGCGCGTGATCCTGGCTGATCTGTTGCGGCGCGCCGTCGCGCAGCCGGTACATGCGGCTGTCGCCGGCCCACATGCAGACCGCGTGCTCGCGGTAGATGATCAGGGCCACCACGGTGCTGCCGATGGTGTGCGTCTCTTCCCGCTCCGCGTACTCGCGCAGCTTGGTGTTGGTCTCCACCAGACGCTGCTCGACGAGATTCGCGAACTCGCTGAGGGTGCGTGGCACCTCCAGACCATCCATGGCGGACACCACCATCTGGCTGGCCACGTCCCCCGCGAAGTGACCGCCCATGCCGTCGGCCACCAGCCACAGGCCGATATCCGGGCGCTCCAGGTAGGCATCCTCGTTGAGCTCGCGCACGGCGCCCACGTCGGTGCAGGCGCTCGATGTCCATTTAAGAGGCGATTGATAAGTCATGGCAGCTCGTCCACCCGGCTCTGCCGGTCGCGGGAATGGCGGGTCCCGGGCCGGGACAATGAGCCGTGCGCCGCCGCGAAGTCGTGAGTAGCATAGGCTCGAGAAACGACGACCGGGCGGCTCCTCCCGGCCGGGTTCCGGTCCCAGGGACCATCCCGGAGCCGGCAGGAGTAAGTGTAATCCCGTTGTGGAGATTGCGCATGGATGCGGTGATCCGCCGCCATGCCCGTACCGGTCGCGCCGACCCGCCGCCGATCCCGTCGGCGGCGCTCCATGGGGGCGTTTTCGCTGCATCCTGGAGATGGTGCACGGCATGCACCACAATTAAGGGTTTACATGGAGAGATCCGGTTAACCGGTTGAGATATCTGGGGACATGTGCGGCCTGAACAGAGCGACTCAGGGTGCCCGGGGCGGGCGGGGCGGCGTAACGCCGCGCCCGACGGGCGTGCTGTGGCTGCTTTTCGTCCTGTGCCTGCCGGCCGCATGGGCTCAGACTCTGCCCCCCGCCGCGACCCCGGGCGGCGCCCTGCCGGTGCCGCCCACGTCGCCGGCCGGGCCCCCGGGGCCCGCGGAGCTGGAACCGTTTCCGGTGCCCCCGGCGGTGGAACGGCCTCTGGACGCCAGCGTCGGCGAGCGGCTCTTCGTGGAGCGATTCGAGCTCAAAGGCGCCGCGGACCACCCGGAGGAGGGTATCCGGAGGGAGGACCTCGAGGCGCTGGTGGAGGACTTGCGGCGCGAGCAGCTGGGGCTCGTGGATGTGGACGAGAACGGCTTCACCGAGTCCGAGCGGGCCCGCATCAGCGACGTGATGCGGGGCCTGGTGGATGCCAAGGACCCGAACCAGCAGATGCTGGATCTGGCGGATCTCCTCCAGGGACTGCGGGATCAGCGATTCCGCCGCCGCGCCGGCATGACCATCGGCCAGATTCAGGAGGTCGCCGCCGCGGTGACCGAACGCTATCGCGGCGCCGGTTTCATCCTCGCCCAGGCCTTCGTCCCCGCCCAGGAAGTGGACGATGGTGTCGTCACCATCGAGGTGTTCGAGGGCAATCTGGGCGCGGTCATCTTCCAGGGCAATGAGGTGTACCGGGACGCGGTCCTGGCTGCGCCCTTCCAGGATCTCATCGAGGCGCCCGTGACTGCTTCCAGCATCGAGTCCGCGATCCTGACCACCAGCGACTATCCCGGCATCAGCGTGTTCGGCGTGTTCCAGCCGGGCACCGAGGTGGGCGAGACCGACCTGATCGTGCGCGTCCAGGACGAGCGCAGCTGGGAGGGCAGCCTGCGGGCGGACAATTACGGCACGCGCTTCACCGGTCAGTACAGGGTCTTCGCCGATCTCCAGTTCAACAACCCCACGGGGGTCGGCGATCGTTTCTACGCGGCAATACTCCGCCAGTTCGACCCCACCAACGGACGCTTCTGGAAGCTCGAGTACGAGCGACCCATCTTCGATCCGGGCACGACCATCGGTGTCAGCGGGCAGCGAAACCCCTTCGACGTCGCCGGCTCGATCCCTGGCCTCGCCGGTGAATCGGAGATCTTCAGGCTGTTCGGGCGCCACTCGCTGGTGCGCTCCCGCCAGAAGAACATCTCGAGCATCGTCACCTGGCGGCGCAGCAACGCATTCACTACGCTCAACGGCAACGACGTCGCCGAGGACGTTCTGTCGGTGCTCGAGTTCGAGACGGTCTTCGACAGCATCGACAGCCGCACCCGGGGCCTCAACCTGGGCGCGCTCGGCTTCACCGTCGGGCTCGGCGATCTCCTCGGCGGCGTCGGCGACGGCAAGGTCGCGGACTCGGGAGGCGTGTGCCCGAGCCGCACCGGGGGCAGCGGCGATTGCGCCACCAACGACTTCTTCAAGACCTACGGCAGCTACTCGCGCCTGCAGAAGCTGGATGAGGATATCTCGCTCCTGCTGCGCACCGAGGGTCAGTGGTCGCCCAGCTTGCTCACCTCTCTGGAGCAGTTCAATATCGGCGGACCCGCCAGCGTGCGCGCCTACCCGGTGTCGGAGGCACTCTTCGACAGCGGCGTATTCGGCTCACTGGAGCTGACCGTCAACGCGCCGGGATTTTCCGACGTGCCGGCGTTCGGGGGACTGACGTGGGGCCAGGTGCTGAGGGTGTCGTTCTTCAGCGATTTCGCCTACGGGCGCCTGAACGATCCCGCTACCTCCGATCTGGGCTCCGCGAGCTTCTCGGGCTACGGGGCGGGCCTGGGTTTCGGTATCCCCGGCGATGTGCAGGGGCGCCTGCAGTACGCCCGGCCGTTCCCGGGCGCGGGCCCCGCCAGCGACGGCGACTACGGGCGCTGGTGGTTCGAGGTAACCTACCAGTTCTGAGTATTGCCGGGCCCCGGAAGTGTGACCCCGTTCACAGTTCGTGGGGGGTCGCGCGGGTTACCTATGATAATGAGAGAATAACCAGGATGGGGTAGCTGCGCGCAGACCCGGTGGAGGAGGGAGGCGCGCGGAGACCCGCCGAACAGGTCATTGCGGCCGGTGCCGGGGGGCATGGCCGCATCCCGGGGTACGCCGAATGTTGGAGAGTCCGAGGTCACACGCCCGTGCCGGGCGGCCGCCGCTGGCGTCCGCCGCCCGTGCCGTCGGTGCGTTGGCCCGGGCCGGACTCTTGTGCGGCGCGATGCTCCATGGCCCAGGGGCCCTCGCGGGTCCCACCGGCGGCCAGGTGGTGGCGGGCAACGGCTCCATCCAGCGTCCCAACGCCGATACGACGCTGGTCCAGCAGCAGACCCAATCCATGGCCATCGACTGGAGCGGCTTCGACGTGGCCGGCCACGAGGTGGTCAAGTTCCAGCAGCCGTCCTCCTCGGCCGCGGTTCTGAACCGCGTCCTCAACGAGCTGCCGAGCCAGATCCACGGCCGCATCGATGCGAACGGGCAGGTATTCATCATGAATCCCAACGGGGTCGTGTTCGGCCCCGGGTCGCGGGTCGAGGTGGGCGCGCTCTTCGCCTCGAGTCTGGACATCGACGTCCAGGACTTCATGAACGGGCATTACCAGTTCTCCGCGTTGGAGGGCACGACGCCGGGCGCCGTCGTCAACAGCGGTCTCATCAAGGCCGCCACCGGTGGCAGCGTCGCGCTGATCGGCGGCGCGGTGCGCAACGATGGCGTGATCATCGCCGATCTCGGCCACGTGCTCATGGGCGCCGGGCGAGAGGCGCTGGTGGATTTCGACGGTGACGGCCTCATCCGCTTTCACGTGGACGAGGCGGTGCTGGCGAAGGTGTCGGATCAGGACGGCGCCGTCGTCAACAGCGGCGAGATCCAGGCCGACGGCGGGCAGGTGCTGCTGAGCGCCAGCGTTGCCCGGGGCATCGTCGATCAGGCGGTCAACAACCGGGGCGTCATTCGCGCCGCCAGCATCGACCGTTCCACCGGATCGGTGCGTCTCACTGCCCACGGCGCGGGCGCCGTCAACGCCGGCACCATCGACGCGTCGGCGTCCGATGCCGTGGGCCGCGATGTGCATGGCGGGCAGGTGATCATCGAGAGCACCGGGCTCACGCTCCTCGACCAGGGCAGCACGGTGTCGGCCCGCTCCCCGGGCGGGCGCGGTGGCGAGGTCCGGGTGCTTGGTGAGTCCGTGACCATGCTCGACGCCGCCACCATCGACGTCTCGGGAGGATTCGCCGGCGGCACGGTGCTCGTCGGCGGCGACTATCAGGGCGCCAACCCGGCCGTCGCCAACGCCCGCCGCACGGACATCGCCGCCGGTGCGCTCATGAACGCCGACGCTACCGGCAGCGGGGACGGTGGCACGGTGATCGTCTGGTCCGACGAGACCACCAACTTCTTCGGCAGCATCAGCGCCCGGGGCGGCGCGTCC
>CBDTYP010000210.1:0-5922 GCA_965364645.1 uncultured Gammaproteobacteria bacterium
CGACGGCAGTCGCGGGATCAACGCTCGTCATCGGAAGGAACGTCGGTGGGGATATCCGTGGGAACGTCCAGGAAAGAATCCGTCGGATCTTCCAGGGAGAAGTCTATGGGCCCGTCCAGAGGCTCGCCGACGACAATCTCTACGGGATCGTCCAGCACTTCGTCGTCGAGGGTATCCATAGGATCGTCAAGAGGCTCCTCGGCCAGATTCTCGAGATCGAGCCTGATCTCATGATCCTCTTCGGTGCCGGACATCTCCGCGCGCCACTTCGCGAGCTCCGCCTGTGATTCCGCGTCCGCTTCCGCGGAATCGTCACGATCGTCGGCCGATGCCTCGGGCGCCGTGGGATCCTGGACGTCAGGGGAGGTCCCGGCGTCGTCGAGTAGAAAGAGATCCACGTATTTGAACTCGTCGAAGTCAAGATACGTGTTTTCGTCGCCACCGTCGGCGGGAGTGGGCCGCGCCCCTGTCCAGATCGTCTTCTCCCAATTCTCATCCTCGGCACGCTTATGGGTATCCGCGTCGAACAGACGCTCGTCGGGCAGGACGGCGCGGCCGAGGCGTATAGCCTCGATCCAGCGCTCGTCGTCTTCGCCGTCGATCAGCTCGAGTAACGCCTCGGCGTGGCGCCTGAACTTCCGCTTTTCCTTGATCGCGTGCAGGGCCCTGAGCATGACGAGGCGGCCTTCGGCGTTTGCCGGATTCTCCTTGATGAACACTTCCAGCACTTCCTTGGCCTTCTCGTGGTAACCGTAGGCAAGGTAGGCATTCGCTTCCATCAGGTGATCGTCGTGCAGCTCGATCTCTTCGTGCTGGACGGACTCCACGGGCGGTTGCTCGGCGTCTTCCAGCTCGGCGACAAGTTCCTCCGTGGCCAGCTCCGCTGCCCCGTCATCCTCGACCTGCGCCAGAGGCGGCCGTTCCGGATTGACCGTCGGTGACTGAAACTGAAGCGCAATGGGTCCGGATTCGACGTTGCCGCGCACCCCGCGCCGCGCATCGTTCCATCGCGACAGTGTCACCGCCAGCACGCCGACGAGGGTTACGAGGATCAAGGCCTCGAGCACGATCCGCTGCAGCCAGTTGGGATCGGGATTCGCCGCTTCGGCGCTTCGCTGCCGGACGAACTCGCGAAGCTCGGTAAGCCGGTTCTCGAGGCTTCTGATCTCCGAATCTTTCTTCTCGACCGTCTCGACCAGGGTCGAGATCTGCAGTGTGGTGTCGGCGAGCTGCTTCCGGGCCTTCGCAATCTCCATGTGGCTGCCCTGGATCTGGCGATTGGCTTCCTCGACGAGCTGACGGAGGCGCTCCCGTTCCCTGGGAGTCGCGGGCGAGCCGATGGTTCCGGCCGTCTGGGCGGCAGGGATATCGTTCGGCGAGAGAACCCGGAATAGCGGCTGTGGAGACTCGGGCTCCGATTCGGGCGCGGCTGGGGAAGGTGCCGGTTGCGGTGGATCCGAATTCTCGAGCGGTTCGCTCGTCGCCGGCGCTTCCGCGACTTGCTGCGTGGCCGGGCCCGCCGTGATCAGGTCGAGCGCCTGACGGTGCGACCATCGCGAAACAGTGGCCCGGGAAGGCACTTCGAGGTAGGCCCCGGATCGGAGCTTGTTGATATCGCCATCGATGAAGGCATGGGGATTCAATCTGAAGAGCGCCCATGTCATCTGGGCCCACGTCACCCCGGGGGGCGTTCCGTTCGCCATGGCGAGCCCGGACAGAGTCGTGCCGCGTGCTACCGGCCCGATGCGTTTCGCACGGACCGTCCCCTTCGGCTCCGGGGACGACAAGGTTGTTACCACGGGCGCGGGCGGCGACGGGGTTGCTACCGCAGCTTCCGGTGCCGGCGCCGCCAACACGGGTAGGGAGTAACCGGGCGGGTCCAGGAGAAGGGTGTACTCGCGCATGACGTGCTCGCGCGCACTTTCCACCACGAGGAGAAAGCTGACGATGGGCTCGCGCATCGCCCGCTCGGTGGTGACCCGGATGTATGCCCTGCCCCCCTGGTCGATGAAGGCTTCAGCGCGGAGCCGACCCGAAAGCTCACCGGCACGCACGGATTCGGTCCCGATGGTCGCGTTCAGCCGCTTACTCTGGGGAGGCGCCCCGACCACCGCGATCTCCACCGCCAGGGGCTCGTTGAGCCGGGATTGCAGCTCCGCGTCACCCAGTCCGAGGGCGGACGCGTCGGCGAGCGGAAACGTTCCTACCACGATAGAAACGAACGCTATCAATCCGCGTGGATTCATCCGGGCAAACCCGAAGCGCAGCCGCTTCCGACTGGTGTTACTGGGGTGAGCCGCCGCACCGGGCGAGGCTCGCGTGCACTGGCGCTACGATAGTTAGGAGCCCCGACAGGTGCTGGGACCTGGGACACAACTCCCGGTGGTCGAGGCGTGAGGAATCAGAATCCCGTTGGCGCTGGGGAGGTGATCAACGAAACGGCATGGCGTACATGAGCCCGCCGTTGGTCCAGAGCGCGTTCATGCCACGCTCGAGCTTGATGGGCGATCCGGCCCCGAGGTGACGGTCGAAGCTCTCTCCGTAGTTACCCACCTGAAGAATAATCTGATACGCCCAATCCGCCGGGAGACCGAGCATTTCACCGAGACTCTCCTCGATGCCGAGAAGGCGTCGCACTTCTGCGTTGGTGGTCGTGCTCCTTATCTGCTCAACGTTGCTCGACGTGACGCCGTGCTCCTCGGCCGCAACGATGGCGTAGAGAGTCCATCGCACGATGTCCGACCAACGGTCGTCGCCGTGTTTTACCGCCGGTCCCAGGGGCTCCTTGGAAATTATCTCGGGAAGGATGATGTGGTCGTCGGCGTGCTCGAGATTGATGCGGTTCGCCGACAGGCTGGACTGGTCCGCGGTCAGCACGTCGCAGAGACCTGCATCGTAGGCCGGGAATATCTCGTGGAACCGGATGAACACGACGGGCTCGTAGCGCATGCCGTGGGTTCGGAAGTAGTCGGCGAGGTTGAGTGCGGTGGTCGTGTTGCCGCTCACGCAGATGCGTGTGCCGCCGAGATCCTTGATGCTGCGAAAACCGCTCGCGCGGCGCGTCATGAAGGCCTGTCCGTCGTAGTAGTTCACTCCGACGAAATCGATCTCCAGTTGGGAGTCGCGCGCGAGCGTCCATGTCGTATTGCGGACCAGGATATCAACCTCCCCCGCCTGCAGGGCCGGGAAACGATCCCGGGCGGTCAACGGAATGTAGGTGACCGCGTTCGCGTTGCCGACGGTGGCGGCGGCGACCGCGCGGCAGAAATCCACGTCCAGGCCCGACCACTTGCCGTTCGCATCGGACATGGAGAAGCCGGGAAGCCCCTCGTTGACGCCGCATCGAAGCATGCCACGCGCCCTGACCGACTCGAGAGAGTCGGACAGCGTCTGCCCGGAGATCAGCAAGAGAGCCAGCAGCGAGGCGAGCCGTTTTGCACCCATGCTTATACCGTGATCCCGGACATTTAATGATTCATAGCCCCGTCGCCGGGATCGTGCAATGATCCCGATCAGTCGGCAATCCGCATCATTATGCCAGAGTCCCGCGAGGCTTCGAGATACCGGTCGTGTCGAACACTCCTGCCCCACTCGAACGCAAGCTCACAGCGATCCTCTACGCCGACGTGGCGGGCTACAGTCGCCTCACCGAAGCGGACGAAGGCGGGACCCATCGGCTTCTCTCGGAGAATCTGGATCACTTCACCCGGTGCATCGAGCGTCACAGCGGGCGCGTCGAGCACTATGCGGGGGACGCGATCCTCGCCGAGTTCCCGAGCGTGACCCTGGCCGTCGGCTGCGCGCTGACGGCGCAATCGGAGCTCGCGGACAGTCAGTCCGACATTCCCGAGGACAAGCGCGTCCTCTTTCGCATCGGCATCAATCTCGGCGAAGTCATCGTCGATCGAGGGGAGATCTATGGGGAAGGCGTGAATATCGCCGCCCGCCTCGAGACGCTGGCTGAACCGGGTGGCATCTGCATATCCGACGCGGTCAGGCGTGAAGTGCGCGACCTGCTTCCGCTCGAATACCGGGATCTCGGCGAGCAGAAAGTCAAGAACATCGCCGAGCCCATCCGGGCATTTCAGGCCACCATTCGCGATGGTGCAGTCCTGCCGCCCATCGAGACCCCGACACCGGCGTCGCCGCGTCGCCGATTCACCTGGCTGAACGCGGCGTTGTCGCTGGGGATCTTCGCGTTGCTCGCGCTGGTCGTCCTGGTCTGGCTGGGGGTGGTCGGGCCACGACAAGCCGCCGAGCTGCAATTGCCGGACAAGCCGTCGCTCGCTGTCCTGCCGTTCAAGAACCTCAATCCGGATCCGGCGCAGGCCTACTTCGTAGACGGCATTACCGATGATCTGATCACGGATCTTTCCAAGGTCCCGGAGCTGTTCGTGATCTCGAGCAATTCGAGCTCCCGGTACAAGGGGGCGAAGATCGATATCCGCGAGATCTCCCGCGAGCTTGGGGTGCGCTATATCCTCACGGGCACGCTGCGCCGAACCCCGAAGACGTTGAGGCTCAACGCGCAGCTTACCGAGGCGACGTCGGGCGCGACCGTGTGGGCGGACCGCTACGACGCAAGCCTCGAGCAGATATTCGATCTCCAGGACGTGATCGTCGCGAACGTCGTGTCCGCCGTATCCGACGGCCCCAGCCTCCAGGAGGTCCTCTCCGGCAAGGCGAAGCGGGCCATCGACATCGGCGCCTACGATCTCTTTCTCCAAGGATGGGCGCACTTCAACAGGGAGACGCCGAACGGTTACTCCGACGCCATCCCGCTCCTCACCGGGGCGATCGAGCGCGACCCGTCGTTCCATCGTCCCCACGCGGTGCTCGCCGCAATTTACTATCAGGGTGGCCTGCGACGCTGGCACCAGCAGTGGGGAATCTCGAACTACGAAGCGTCGCGTCTGGCTTACGAGCATCTCCAGAGCGCCATGGTGAAGCCGACGTCCCTCGCCTTCTCCGTGGGCGCGCTGATGCACGTCTACAACGGGCGACACGAGCAGGCGATCGAGCAGGCCCGGAAGGCGGTGGAGATCGATCCCAACGACCCGACGGCGCATATCGTTCTCGCGCGTGCATTGAGCATGGCGGGCAAGGGCGAGCAGGCCCTTGAGCACACTCGGCAGGCAATGCGACTGAACCCCCATCATCCAGCTTCCTACGAGTGGACGGCGGGGCTCTCGCACTTCGTCAATGGCGAGTACTCGGAAGCGAAGGAGCTCTTCGAGCGATCCGGGACCGAGCACTCGGGCCTGGACCTCGTTCCGCTGCTCGCAACCTATGGCATTCTCGGAAGACTCACGGACGCGGAGGATGTGCTCGCCGTTCAGCGGGTACGATGGCAGCAGTGGCATCCCGGTTATCCCATGACCGTGCGATCCCTGCTCGCGGAGTTTCCGCCGTTTCTCGATGCCGACGACGCCGACCGTCTCCGCACGGGCCTCGCGGCCGTGCTCTCCGACCGATAGTGCCGGCGACTATGAAGGGAAACGATCACACGACGATGGATCTTGCGCCCATGCACGACTACGCGGAGACATACTCCCGCTTCCGATGGCGCGTGCCGGAGACCTTCAACTTCGGCGTCGACGTGATCGATGCGCTGGCGGCCGACGAGGATCGCCTCGCACTCATCTGGTGTGACGAGCATGGCGCCGAGGCGAGGCTCACATTTGCCGATGTCTCCCGGGCCTCGAACCGGCTGGCGGGCGTACTGGTGGATCGGGGTGTCGGCAAGGGCGATCGCGTCGTCATCATGCTGCCGCGGCGTCCCCACTGGCAGATCGCCATGATCGCGTGTCTCAAGCTGGGGGCGGTCGTTGTCCCGTGCATCACCATGCTGACCGAGCGGGATCTCGCCTACCGGCTGGCGCATTCCGGCGCTCGGGCAGTCATCACGACGACCGAAGGGGC
>CBDTYP010000211.1:0-5904 GCA_965364645.1 uncultured Gammaproteobacteria bacterium
TTCACCCTCCAGGACATCGGCGGCGGCACCTACGACAGAGAGCGCCTCCTCGGCCAGTGGACGCTCGTGTACTTCGGATACAGTCACTGTCCGGACGTGTGCCGTCCGACCCTGGCGCTGCTCGCGGGCCTCGCACGTGCGCTCGAGTCGCGACCCGACGCTGCCAGGCCGCTGGAGCTGGTGTTCGTCACCGTGGATCCGGCCCGGGATACGCCGGCTGTGCTGCGCACCTGGCTCGCGGGCGTCGACGGGGAAGTGACCGGGCTAACGGGGAGCGAGAAGCAAGTCGCCGCTCTCGCGACCCGGCTGGGGATCCTGCATCTGCCTGGCAAGAGGGACGCCACGGGGAACTACCTCGTGGATCACCCGGCCACCATCCTGGTCGTCGATCCGGCGGCGCATCTGCGCGCCGGCTTCCCGTTTCCCCACGACGCCGAACGGATTGTCGAGCAGATTACGGACATCGAGCGGGAGTTCGACGCCGAGCGGTCCGGCTGACCTCCGATGCCGTGGGCGCTCCTCAAGCAGCTGCACGTACTGCTCGCGATCCTGACCGCGTTCAGCTTCTGCCTGCGCGGCTACTGGATGCTGGGACGCTCACCGAAGCTCGAAGCCCCCTGGACGCGCCGGCTGCCCCATGTCGTCGACGCGCTGCTCCTTCTCACCGGCCTCACCATGGCCGTCGGTCTCGCCATATCCCCGCTCGCGCACCCCTGGCTGGCGGCGAAGCTCGTCGCCATCGTTGTCTACGTCATCATCGGCAGCGTCGCGTTGAAGCGGGGGCGCACCTATCGGCAACGGGTGCTGGCGCTGGGACTCTCCGTGCTCGTGCTCCTCTACGTGTTCGCGGCAGCCCTGAGCCACGATCCCTCGCTCGGGCTCGGTTGATCTGGATCAACGACCCATCCGCCCCAGAGGCAAGAATAGGTTGTAGGCGCGACCATCTTCGGTGGCTCGAGCGGGTACGGAAATATGTTGAGTAAGGGTCAGACTATCGAACCCGGCCTGCCGGACCGGGACGCGCGCCTCGGCGTATTCGAGGCCGTCGTCACCGATACGAAGAACGGCGTCGTCATCACGACACCGGACGGACACGTCGTGTTCGTCAACCCGGCATTCACGGAGATCACCGGCTACAGCCGCGACCACGTGATCGGCAAGAACATGCGCATCCTGCAGTCCGGCCGCCAGAGTCAGAGCTTCTACGATGCCATGTGGGAGACCCTGCGCGCCCTGGGCGCCTGGTCGGGCAGCATCTGGAACCGCCGCCGGGACGGTGAGGTGTACCAGGAGTGGCTCACGGTCAACGCCATTCGCGACGAGGCGCAGCAGACCGTCGGCTACGTAGGCATCTTCTCCGATATCAGCTCCATCGCGTCGCGGGAGCACCAGCTGGAGCGGATGGCCTACTTCGATCCGCTGACGGAACTCCCCAACCAGCTGCTCTTTCACGATCGGCTGGAGCAGGCGCTCGGCTTCGCCCGGCAGAGCGGCGTCAGTCTGGCGGTAATCATCGCCGATCTTGATCGGGTCGGCGCTGTCAACGATCAGTACGGCTTTCTCGCCGGGGATCGCATCCTGCAGGAAACCTCCCACCGCCTCTCCACGGGACTCGGCGATCGCGATCGCGTCGGCCGCATCGGCGGTGACGAGTTCTGCGTGATGGCCGTCGGCGACACCGAGCACGTCGCGCGAGTCGCGGAAGCAATGCGCACGACCATCGCCCAACCCCACGACAAGCCGGAGCCGGGGATCACGATAACGGCCAGCATCGGCGTCGCCTGTTTCCCCGGCGACGCGGACGACGCTGGAACGCTGCTGAGCCATGGGAAGACGGCCATGTACGTCGCCAAGAGCGGCGGTGGCAACCGAATTCAGTACTACGCGGAAGTCCACTCCCGTGACGGGCAATGAGTCCGGCGCCCCGCTGCCCTCGCTCATAGAGGCGCTGCGGGACGGGGCGTGCTTCGAACACCCGACGGACGCCATCACGGTGATCGAGACTCACATCTCCTGGGTACTCCTGACCGGCGACTACGCGTACAAGATCAAGAAGCCAGTCACGCTGCCCTTTCTCGACTTCAGCACGCTGCAGTTCCGCAAGCACTACTGCGACGAGGAGTTGCGCATCAATCGCCGGCTCGCCGCCGAGCTCTACCTGGGCGTCGTGCCCATCACCGGCACGCCGTCGGCGCCGCAGGTTGGTGTCGAAGGGGGCGAGGGGAACGCCATCGAGTATGCGGTGAAGATGCGCCAGTTCCCCGACGCCGACCGGCTGGATCGGGTGGCGGATAGGGGCGAGCTCCATGAGGACCACATGGTGACCCTGGCGGAGAAGATCGCCACATTTCACGCCAACGTCGCCGTCGCGGATCCCAAATCTCCGTTCGCGGACTCCGAGCACCTGCACGGCGAGGTGATGGGAAACTTCGACAGCCTGGCTGACAACCTGGGCGCGGCGGCGCTACCGGCGGAGATCCCGCCGTTGCTCGAGGAACTCCGCCGCTGGAGCGCCCACTCGCTCGTGGAGCTGGGCCCGCGATTCCGCGCCCGCAAGCAGAACGCCATGGTCCGCGAATGCCACGGCGACATGCATCTCGCTAACATGGCGCTGCTGAACGACGGCGTCACCATATTCGACGCGCTGGAGTTCAACGAGAACTTCCGCTGGATCGATGTGCAGAGCGAGCTGGCTTTCCTCGCCATGGATCTAGACTACCGGGGCTTCCCGGGGCTGGGTTGGCTGCTCGTGAGCGGCTATCTCGAGGCCACCGGCGACTACGCCGGGCTGCGGCTGCTGCGCCACTACCAGGTCTACCGAGCCATGGTGCGCGCCAAGGTGGCCGGGCTGCGCGCCGGCCAGTGCGGCGCCGGCACCGACGAGCACGACGATGCAATCCGCTCGCTGACCGCTCACGTCCTGCTCGCCCACGACTACCTGCAGCCCCGGGAGACGGTGCCGCTGGTGATTACCCACGGCCTGTCCGGCTCGGGAAAATCCTGGCTCTCGGAGCGCCTCCTCACCTCGCTGGGCGCCGTTCGCGTGCGATCCGACGTAGAGCGACAGCGCCTCGCCGCCGCCGGCAAGCTACAGGGTGATGCGCTGTACTCCCCGGCGGCCGTATCCCGGACCTACGACGAGCTCGCGAGCCACGCGCGCACGATCCTCACCTGCGGCTATCCGGTCATCGTGGATGCGACCTTTCTCAAGCGGGACCATCGCGCGCGCTTCGTGGCGCTGGCCCGGGAGCTCGGCACACCCTTCGCGATCCTCTCGCTCGAGGCGCCGGAGCAGGTGCTGGAGACGCGGATTACCGAGCGGCAGGCCCGGGCCACGGACGCCTCGGAGGCGACCGTGGACGTATTGCGGGGCCAGCGCGCCGAGCTCGAGGCGCTGGATGACGAGGAGCGTGGGTACGCCATCGCGCTCTCCGGCGACGCGGCCTCCGATGTGGAGGCGCTCACCCGCCGAATCCTCCGGGAACGCGGGGCGCCCCTGGTCCGCCGCCTCGATATGCCCGTCGAGGACACGCGTTGATCCAGATCAACAACCGCAGCTAGGATTCCCCCACACTGGAAACCAGAAGACTCTAGAGGGGACTTCCCATGAAGTATCAGGACATTCTCGTGCACATCGACGACGGCGAGGCCATGCCCGGACGACTCAGCGTGGCGTTGGAGTTCGCCGAACGCTTCGGCGCCCACCTGACCGGCGTCTACGTCGACCCCGGCATCGCGCTGCCCGCCCTGATGGACGTGCCGGTGGCGCCAAACCTGATCGACGAGCTGGAGGCGGAGCACCAGCAGCGCTGCCAGGAGGCCGAACGCCGATTCAAGGAAACGGTGGGCCACTCCGATGTGAGCAGCGAGTGGCGACTCGCCCGGGGTGAGCTCGCCGACACGCTGTCCCGACACGCGCGCTATGCCGACCTCGTAATCCTCGGCCAGGAAGGCGCCGACGATCAGAAGATGGTGATCGGCGGGCTCCCGGACTCCGTGACCCTCACCTGCGGCCGTCCGGCGCTCGTCGTGCCCTACATCGGCGCCGACAAGCCCCCCGGCAAGAACGTCATCGTCGCCTGGAACGGCGGCCGCGAGGCGGCGCGGGCGGTGAACGACGCCCTGCCAATCCTCATGCAGGCGGACAAGGTCGAGGTCATGTGCATCAATGCCGGGGAAGGCGAAGAGGAAGACGCGGATCTGCCCGGCGCCGATCTCTGCCTGCACCTCGCCCGCCACGGGGTGAAGGCGGAAGCGCAGTCGACGATCGCTACGGATATCGATGCGGGGGACCTGCTGCTGGCCCGGGCCGTCGATCACGGCGCGGATCTCATCGTCATGGGCGCCTATGGCCATGCGCGCTGGCGCGAGGTGGTCCTCGGCGGGGTTACGCGGCATCTGCTGGCGCAGATGACGGTACCGGTTTTCATGTCCCACTGAACGGATCGTGCGGGGCTCCACTGCGATGACGTTGACGCTCGATACGGATCTCGTCGCCCGCTACGATCGCAGCGGGCCGCGCTATACCTCCTATCCCCCGGCGACGGCGTTCGATGCAGGCTTCGGCGAAACCGAGTACCGCGCCGCGGCCGCGGCGAGCAACGGACACACCCCGCCCCGACCGCTGTCGCTCTACTTCCACATCCCTTTCTGCAACACCGTCTGCTACTACTGCGCCTGTAACAAGATAATCACCGCCAATCGTTCCCGCGCCGTCCCCTACCTGGTGTCTCTGGAGCAGGAGATTGCGATGCAGGGGCGGCTCTTCGATTCGAATCGCGTCGTCGAGCAGCTGCACTGGGGTGGCGGGACACCGACGTTCCTGTCCAGGGAGCAGATGGGCGGACTCATGGACGCCACCCGACGTCACTTTCGACTGCGCGACGACGACGGCGGCGAGTACTCAATCGAGATCGATCCCCGCACGGTCACCGCGGCGGACATGGGGTTCCTGCGCGGACTCGGCTTCAACCGCGTGAGCCTCGGGGTGCAGGACTTCGACCCCGACGTACAGAAGGCCGTCAATCGCATCCAATCCGAGGAGCAGACCCTCGAGGTCATGGCGGCTGCCCGGGAGCAGGGATTCCACTCCGTCGGTGTCGATCTGATCTACGGCCTGCCCCTGCAGAGCGTGACGAGCTTCTCCACCACGCTGGAGAAGATCATCAGCGCCTGCCCGGATCGCATCGCGGTGTTCAACTACGCGCACCTACCGGAGCGTTTCAAGGTCCAGCGCCAGATCGACGAGGGCGCGCTCCCACCTCCCGAGGAGAAGCTGCGCATCCTCGCGCTGACCATCGCCCGCCTGCAGGAGGCGGGTTATGTATACATTGGGATGGACCACTTCGCGCGGCCCGACGATGCCCTCGCCCGCGCGCTCGCCGATGGGAGCCTGCAGCGAAACTTTCAGGGCTTCTCGAGCCATGGGCAATGCGATCTGGTGGCCATGGGCATCACGGCCATCGGCCGGGTGGGCGACTGCTACGCCCAGAACGTCCGTGACGTCGACGCGTATACAGATGCCGTGGAGGCGGGAAGACTGCCCGTCCAGCGCGGCCTGACCCTGGATGCCGACGACCGCCTGCGCGCGCGGGTGATCGCGGATCTCATCTGCCACGGCACCGTGCGCAAGGGTGAGGTCACGGAGGACTTCGACGAGCACTTCGCGCCCGAGCTCGCGGCGCTCGCGCCCATGAGAGCCGACGGGCTGGTCGAAGACGACGGTAAGGCCATCCGCGTGCTCGAGCCCGGCCGCCTGCTGATACGCAATATCTGCATGGTCTTCGACGCCTACCTGGCCCGCGCTCCCCACCGGGAACGCTTCTCGAAGGCCATCTGACGGGCCTCCAGCGCTGCCCCGCGGCCGCGCCCGACCACCCCGGGCGGCGGCTTGCCAGGCTTTGA
>CBDTYP010000212.1:0-5899 GCA_965364645.1 uncultured Gammaproteobacteria bacterium
GAACCGCGCCGGGACCGACGAGATTCTGGTGAAGTTCGTCCGCAACATCGTCTACGCGATGCTGCTCGCCTTCGTGATCCTGGCCGCGATCGCCCAGCTCGGCATCCAGACGACGTCGTTCATCGCCGTCATCGGTGCCGCGGGTCTCGCCATCGGTCTCGCGTTGCAGGGCTCGCTCTCCAACTTCGCGGCGGGCGTCATGCTGATCATTTTCCGGCCCTTCAAGGTCGGCGATTTCATCGAGGCGGCGGGCACCTCCGGCGTCGTCGAGGAAATCATGATCTTCAGCACCAAGATGAAGAGTCCGGACAACAAGCAGCTCTACGTCCCGAACGGCGGCATCATCTCCGGCACCATCGTCAACTACTCCGCCAAGGACCAGAGAAGGGTGGACCTCAAGTTCGGGTGTGGCTACGGCGACGACATCAAGAAGGCCAAGGCGCTGCTCGAGGAGATCGTGACTGGAAACCCGCTCGTGCTTGCCGATCCGGCTCCCACCATCGGTGTGGTCGAGCTCGGCGACAATAGCGTGAACTTCGCGGTGCGCCCCTGGGTCAAGACCGCGGACTACTGGGACGCCTACTTCCAGATCACCGAGGCCGTCAAGGTGCGCTTCGACGCCGCGGGCCTGAGCATCCCTTTCCCGCAGCGGGACGTTCATCTGGTCAAGGACGAGGCTGCCTGATCCTCCACCGGCGGGGCCGCCATCGGTCGGCCCCGCCGCGCTCCCGGCCAGCTACAATAGAGTGGTCGGCGTGCCGCGGCACGCCGGTGGGAAGGATCCCCCGGCACTTATTGACCCGTTCCTCCTCGAGGCTCCGTGATGCTGTACGAAGAGCAGCTTTCTCTGGCTCCTATTCTCTGCCTGCAGTGCGGGACCTTCTACGTCAACGGCGAGGAGGGTCAGGACCCTTGTCCCGACTGCGGCGAGGAGCTGGATGAAGGGACCTACGAGGAGTGGTTCCGCCACGCCTTCTATGCCGTGCGCTTCGGCTATCAGTACCGCAGCCACAACGAGCCCGGGTTCCAGCTCAGCGACGAAGGCGGCCTCAAACCTTTCCTGCCGCCCCTGACCGAGGTCTTCACCTTCATGGGCATGGCGGCCATCGGCTTTCTCAACGGTGGTGCCGACCGCTCCCTCTCCCGAGGGGCTATCCGCAAGATCCTCGACAACTGGAACGTCATGTCCGGTGAGCAGGAGCGGCTCAGCCTGTCGGACGGAGACGTTGACGCCTTCATCGATTGTATCGAGGGCTACTACAAGGACGTGGCGGGTATCAAAGACGAGATCACGAGAGGCCGCGGCAAGGCGGCGCCGAGCGAAGCGCCCCCTTCGGACGACACGCCGGCGGCCACCCGACCGCCAGTCCTGCCCCTGCGATTCGACCTCTGGTCGAAGCTCGCCGCGGGCTGAATCCGCCGGTGGCGACGCCTCGAGAGCTCTTCGAATCCGCGCTTGCGTTCCACCGGTCGGGTGACCTGGAGGCGGCAGGCCGCCTCTACCGGCAGGTCCTCGATGCGCACCCGGAGCAGCCCGACGCCCTGAATCTGCTGGCCGCCATCGACATGGAAGCCGAGGACTTCGGATCCGCCGCGGCGCTGCTGCGCCGCGCCATCGTCGCCGCGGGTGGTGTCCCGCAGTATCACTGCAACCTCGGGAACGCGCTTCAGGGCGATGACGATCTTCCGGGCGCCGCGGCGGCCTACCGAGAGGCCGTCGCGTTGCAGCCCGACTACGCCGATGCCCACAGCAGCCTCGGACTCGTCCTCGCCCGGATGGGCGAGACTTCTGAGGCGCTCCAGTGCCTCCGTGCGGCGCTCGCCATCGATCCGGATCATTTCTTTGCCCTCAACAACCTCGGTGACGTATTGAGCGAGCGAGGGGAGCTCGACGACGCGGCCCATGCCTATCGGTGCGCGCTCGCCGTCGCGCCGGGGATCGCCGATCTGCACACGAAGCTCGGCAACGTGCTGCATGACCAGGGCCGGTTGCCGGAGGCGGCGGAGTGTCTGTGGACGGCAGTCGAAACCGGAGATGCGGAGGTGAGCGCATTCCGGACGCTCGGATCGCTGCTGCGGCGTTCCCTGCCTTCCGCTTACGATCCGGCGCTCGAACGGGGCCTCCTCGCTTTCTTCGCCGCCACCGGCGTCGACCACATCGACGCGGTGGAGTTCGCGACGGAGCTCGTGAAGCTCAAGTATGCGGAAGACGACGGCTTCACTGCCGGGAAGGACCCGGAGTTTGTCGTGCACACACTGCTCCGGGATCCACTCGTGCAGGCGCTGCTCACCCGCACGGTGGTCGGCGATCCGTACCTGGAGCGCCTGCTCACCCGCGGCCGCCGCCACCTGTTGCTCGACGGGGCCGGCGAGAGGCAGGCGCTGATGGAGGTGGCCTCGGCACTCGCGCAACAGTGTCTGAGCAACGAGTACGTGTACTCCCTTGGCGAAGACGAGAGGGCGCAGCTCAGCGCGTTGAAGAGCGCCATCGAGTCCCACGAGCTCCGCGAGGGAGAGCTCGATGCCGGGCTGCAGTCGACCCTGCTGCGCTTCGCCATGTACGAGCCGCTCTCGGGACTCGCCTGCGCGGCGCGGCTCGCGGCGGCGCCCATGGCCGCATGGGACGAGGTCCTGCGCCCCGTAATCAGGCGCGCCCTTCACGAGCCTTCGAGAGAGGCGACGCTGGCAACGGAGATCCCGACGGCGGGGCGTCTGGAGGATCCGGTTTCCCGGGCCGTGAAGGCCCAGTATGAAGAGAACCCCTATCCCCGCTGGATGACGCCGGCCTACCGCACGCCGGGAAACCTGTACGGGATCCTGGCGGCAATGTTCCCGGCGTTCGTGCCGCCGGACATGCTCCGCGGACCGGTGCGTGTGCTGGTGGCGGGTTGCGGGACGGGTCATCATCCCATCAGCATCGCGCTGCGCTATGACAACGCTGAGGTTGTCGCGACCGATATCAGCCGTCGCAGCCTCGCCTATGCCGTGCGCATGGCGGAGGAGTTGAACGTCGATAACGTGCGCTTCGTGGAGAACGACCTTCTCGACCTCGCTGCGCTCGACGGCGAGTTTCACGTTGTGGAGTGCGTAGGTGTGCTGCATCACACACGCTCCATCGCGACCGGTCTGCGTGGGCTACTCGGGAAGCTGCACGAGGACGGGGTGATGAAGATCGGACTCTACAGCGAGAGCGCGCGGGGGCCGGTGGCGGACGCGCGCGATCGCATCGAGGAGCTGGGTCTCACGGGGGATGCCGACGACATCCGGCGCTTCCGGGAAACGATCCTCGAGGCGGGTGAGGACGATCCCCGGCGCCGTATCCTCGAGTACGGCGACTTCTACACCATGAGCAACTGCCGTGACCTGCTCTTTCACGTACACGAGCAGAGCGTCACCATCGCCGCTATCCGTGACCTTCTCCGGGACGCGGGGCTGGGTTTCATCGGCTTCGAGAGCGCCGATCCGGGCCTCGCCGAGGAGTACGGGCGTCTCTTTCCCGGGGACCGGGGGATGGACGATCTGTCCCGATGGGAGATCGTGGAAGAGCGGAATCCCGGCGCCTTCGCCGGGCTCTATCAGTTCTGGTGTAGTCGTGACACCGCGGGCCAGCGCGACGCGGCGGGCTAGCTTGCGAGCCGGGAGCTCTCCCGCACGATGCGAACCATGTTCGGCCGCTTGCGGTCCATCACGACGGATACGACACGCACGGTGGGCGAGCCGTGATTTCCGAAGTCGCCATGCATGACGTTGTCGGCGTGGGCCGCTGACTCCACTTCCGCCGCGAGCGCTTCCTCGAGCTCCGGATCTTTGTCCAGCACGAGATCCAGGTCCGGCTCCGAGTCCAGCAGCTGCTGCAGGAGATCCTCGAGATCGGAATCCGCGGACAGCTCGGCGGGCCGCTCCCGCACCAGGGTGAGCTTCGGCTCTCTGTCGAGTTCGGGTTCCGGTTGCGGCTCCGGCGCCATCTCTGAGCCCATCTTCGAGGCCATCTCTGTGGCCGTCTCCGCTACCTCGTCCAGGTCGAACCATGCCTCGACCTCCGGGTCGATGCCGGGCGCGCCGCCCGTCTTCGGGTCCGAGAGAAACGGCCAGTTCCCATAGTCTGCAAGCGCGGCCTCCAGGATGGCCTGCTGGGTGAGACCCAGGTCCACCTCGACGGAGGCCTCCGGGGCCGTGTCGTGGCCATCGAATTCCGCGAGCGCGGCATCCAGGATCTCGAAGCCGGGCAGGGCGAGATCCAGGCTCTCGGGCTCGTCTTCGAGCGCGACCATGGACGCATCGGTGGACTCGGTCATGAAGTCGGCCATGGCTTCGGCCATGGGCTCCATCAGGGGGTCGATGTCGGAGTCCGAGAGGAGATCGTTCGGGAGGGCGTCCGAGAGCGCGGGCCGGTGTTCCGACGCGGACCGGATCGGCATCTCCGGGACGTTGGCGGTCCCGGCAGGCGCCGGCACCGCATCCGCGATCTGGGCGGAATGGTCCTGCCGGGCACGCTTCGCGGCCTTGCGGCTCCGACGCCCGCGCCGCTCCAGGGCGCGTTTTCTCTCCAGCTTGGCCTGCAGGTAGTAGGCAGGGGCGCAGCGAAAACGGGCGCGGATTTCCTGCTCGGTCATGGACTGCAATTGCTTGTCGCTCATCTCGACTCCCCCGGCTGGTTCTTTTTTACCCTTGGGAATGCGAAAGCCGTGCCAGCTCCAGGGCATGGCGGGGATTTCAAGAGCTTACAGAAGGGTTTAAAAGTGGATTAGCGCCTGACAGGAACTAATTGTAAGGATGTCCGACACGGCCCCGGCCCCGGCCGGCGCCTCTGGCCCCCGGATCCCGGGGTTCGGCCCGATGCCAGGGGGAGTTTCCCCCGCCGTTCAAGGGGTTGCAGGCTTCACCGAAGCAGCTGCCGATTGTAAGGAAAACCGACAGGAGACCCGCTTGTCCCGGATATCGGTGCGGGGCACTATCGCCCTGGTCGTTTTCAGTACCCTTATCTATAGGCACCGCCGATGAATTACCTGCACCTGCGCGCGTTTCATGCCGTGGCCACCCACGGCAGCTTCACCCGGGCCGCGGCCGCCCTCAACGTCACCCAGCCCACCATCTCCGACCAGATCAAGGTATTGGAGGGTCGCTACGAGGTGAAGCTCTTCGAGCGTCACAGCCGCCGGGTGGAGCTGACGGCGCTCGGCCGGGCGCTCCACGACGTGACTCGCAGGCAGTTCAAGCTGGAGGCCGACGCCGAACAGCTGCTCCTGACCGCCAAGGGCCTCACTCACGGCCGTCTGCGGGTGGCCGCCGGTGCCCCCCATCTGGTGGTGCCGCTGCTCGGCAGCTTCAAACGCCGTCACCCCGGTATCCAGCTCTCGCTCCAGTTCGGTAACTCCGAGGTGGTGCTCCGCAGTCTCTTCGAGCGCCGCTGTGATGTGATCATGCTCCCGGACATCGGCGACGACGGCCGTCTGCAGGCCCTGCCTTTTCGACGTGACCGTCTCATCGCCTTCGTCGAAGCCGGCCATCCCTGGTCAACCCGCCGCAGCATCACGCTGGCGGATCTGAACGGCGAGGCGCTGGTGTTGCGCGAGCAGGGCTCCAGGACCCGGGCCGTGTTCGAGGCCGCGATGGCCCGCGCCGGGATCGTCATGGGTGAAACTCTGGAGATCGGCAGCCGGGAGGGCGTGCGCGAGGCGGTGGCCGCGGGTCTCGGCATCGGCATCGTGTCCGAGGGTGAGCTCGGCGTGGACCCGCGTCTGCACGCGGTCGGCATTCGCGAGGCAGGTCTCGAAGTGACGGAATACGCGGCGTGTCTGACGGAGCGCCGGTCGGTGCGCGTAGTCGCGGCGTTCTTCGATTTGCTGGAGGAAACGAAGTCTCTTTGATCGGGCGCCTGCGAAACATTCCGTTCTTTCGG
>CBDTYP010000213.1:0-5821 GCA_965364645.1 uncultured Gammaproteobacteria bacterium
TACGAGCTGCACATGTTCCCGGGCGAGGGGATCATCGATTTCGGCCGGATGTTCGAGCGAATCGAGGGCGCCGGATTCACCGGCCATTACACGAACGCGTTCGGGGGTATCGAGGAGTCTCTGAGAGGGCGGGACGTGCTGGTGGCCATGGCGGAGGCGGTCGGGTTATAGCGATTCCACGTACCGAATCATCCGCTCCCGTATTTCCTGGTCCGGCAACCGGCCGTAGGCCGCGCCCATGTTCTCCACCATGTGATCCACTCGCGACGTCGCCGGTATCGCGCACGTCACCGCCGGATGGGACACGATGAACTTCAGTAGAAACTGCGCCCAGTTCGCGCAGTCGATCTCCGGCGCCCACTCGGGCAGCGGCTGCCGGGCGAAGTACTCGAAGAGATCTCCCCGCCGGAACGGCCGGTTCGCGATCACCGCGATTCCGCGCTCGGCGGCGAGGGGCAGCAATCGATCCTCCACTCTGCGATCGAGGATGTTGTAAGTGAGCTGCACGAAATCGATGGGGTATTCCGCCATGATCTCCTCGAAGTCGTCGTGGCGGCGGCCGTGGGATGTGGTGATGCCGAGGTAGCGGATGCGCCCCGCCGCCTTGTCCGCAAGCAGCGTCTCGAGATGCCCTTCCCAACCGAGCAGGTTGTGGATCTGCATCAGGTCGAAGCGGTCGATGCCCCAGAGCTGGCGAGACTCCTCCATCTGCGTGACTCCGCTCGACTGGCGCCATGTCCACACCTTTGTCGCGGAGAAGAGACCGCTCTCGTCCGACAATCGCCCGAGGCAGTAACCGATGACCTCCTGGGACGATCCATACATGGGCGAGGAGTCGATCATGCCTCCGCCCATGTCGAAGAAGGTTCTCAAGACCTCGACGCGGTGATCCCGCAAAGCCGTGTCGTTGCGGACGTCAAAGGTTTGCCATGAACCCATGCCGATTACGGGTATCGACTCGCCGCTCGCCGGGATGGGCTTGGTAATCGCTTGCCTGCCGGCGGCAAAGATTCTTCCGGTCCGGGAAGACAGGGCGAGGGCCGCCGCCGACGCGAGAAGTGCTCTACGTGTCAGTCTTGCCATCAGCGCCACACCTGCTCGGCAACCCTTCTGAAGTTGCCGCCCAGCACGGCGGCGATCTCGCCGTCGTCGAAGCCGATTTTGCGAAGCTCCTCGCTCACCTCGGGGAGACGCCTCACGTCCAGGCACCGGGTCGGGCCGTCGTAGCCACAGCCCTTTGGCCAGTAGTAAGAATCTTCCGCGACGAGAGTCTCCGTCGCATCCTCGTCCACCGATGCGTAGTCCAGACTGATTCCGACATGCTCCGCGCCTGCCAGTTCCGCCACATACCCCGCGTGACGGGCGACCCCGGCGGGCGTCGAGTCTTTCTCACCGAGAAACAGGTTGATGCCGCTCACCCCCACGACACCACCGGTCCCGGCACAGGCCTTGATCTGCTCGTCGGTGATGTTACGGCCGTGATCCGCCAGCGCGGCAGGATTGGAGTGGGAGAAGATCACGGGCTGGCTGGAGCGCTCCATCGCCGCCATTGTCGTCTCGAATCCCGTGTGGGAGCAGTCCACCACCATACCGACGCGGTTCATCTCGTCGATGACTTTACGACCGAAGTCGGTCAAACCGGTGTCCTCGTCGTGGCATCCGGACCCCGCCGGATTGTTCCGGTTGTAGGCGAACAGCATGTGGCGAACGCCGAGATCGTAGTAACGCTCGACCATCCCGATGCGACCGTCCAATGCGTTCATGCCCTCGATGTCGAAGGTGACGGCGAGCTTGTCCTCCGCCCTCGCCCGGTCGATGTCGTCCACGGTGGAAACGAGCCGGCAATAATCAACTTCCGTCGGCAGGCGCTCCCGCAGCTGGCCGATGACCTGTTCCGCGCGGGTCCAGGGTTGGGGATCGAAGTACACGTTGATCGAGAGGTAGCCCACGCCGGCATCCCGCCAGGGACGCAGGAGCGGATCCAGGGCCGCATCCGGCGCCGGCGTGAACCCGCAGTGATCGTCCCAGACGAAGCTACCCCGGTAGATGTCTCCGGTATCCGGCATGCCGTCCCCGCGGTCCATGGGCCTGCCCGAAATCTACCACGCCGGCGGCCGTTCCCTGATAATGGGACTCCGACAGCCACCACGAGCGCGCCCGTGAAGATTGTAATACCCGGTGACGATCCACCGCAGATCGCCGATTCCCCCGCCCTCGAGCGGCTGGCCTCCCGCGGCGAGGTGGTCGTCCACCGCGACCGCCCGGCGAGTGACGAGGAGAAGCTCGCGAGGGTCCGGGACGCGGAGGTCATCCTCAACTCCCGCTCCGCCATCACCTGGCGGGAGCCGGAGTTCACCGAGCTGCCGAAGCTCGGCCTCATCGCCACCTGCTCGGTCGGCACCGACGCCATCGACCTCGTGGCCGCCAAGGAGCGCGGCATCATCGTATCCAACCAACCCGGGGTAAACGCCCCCTTCGTCGCCGAGCACATGTTCGGCCTCATGTTCGCCGTCGCGAAGCAGGCGGCGGTGCAGACCGCGGCGTTGAAGCAGGGTCGCTGGCTGCTGCCGACCAACGCCATGCTCCAGGGCAAGCGCCTCGGGATCGTCGGCACCGGCGCCATTGGCGCCGAGATGGCTAGACTCGGACGCGCCATCGGCATGGAGGTGGTGGCCTGGACCTTCAACCCGTCGCCGGAGCGGGCGGCGGCCCTCGGCGTCGAGTTCATGTCTCTCGAGGAGCTGCTGGAGACCTCGGACGTCGTCAGCCTGCACGTTCGCCTGAGCCCCGATTCCACAGGTCTCATCGGCGCGGCGGAGCTCGCCCGCATGAAGCCGACCGCAATCCTGCTGAACGGCGCCCGCTCGGACGTGGTCGACAACGGGGCGCTCGTGACGGCTCTTCGAGAGGAACGGCTGTTCGGCGCGGGTATCGACGTGTTCGCGCCGGAGCCGGTGCCCGCCGACGATCCCATTCTTTCCTGTGAGCGGGTGGTGCTCACACCCCACTCCGCGGATCAGACGCCGGAGGCGGTTGCGGCGACGAACGAGGCAGCGGTGGACAACATCATCGCTTTCCTGGACGGAAACCCGCGCGTCAACGCGGCCGTGTAGCGCGGAGAAGCGACTCGGAGGAGTTCCATGATAGATTCAGTATCGATGAGGGGCACGCTCAAGACGCTGTTCGTGGCCGGCGCGATAACGATCGGCGGGGCATCGAGTATCGGTGCGCAGGAGGTGGCGGCGGGCACCCTGGCGGCGGCCATACGCTCGAGCGGCCATCCCTGCTCGCGGGTGATCGAAAGCACGAACGAGGGCTCCTGGCAGTGGAAGGTGCGCTGTAACTCGGGGTGGTACCGAGTCACCAAGAAAGATGACGCGACGCTCGAGGTAACTCCCCTCGACTGACGTGAACTGATTGGCATCCGGCGTTAATCGGGGTCAGAGACATTTCCCGGCCGGCGAAATCCGTCTCTGACCCGGAATTTTCGCATCGATTGGCTTGAGACTGGGAGGAGATTATGACCGAAGAAGAATTCAGAAAGCTCTGTGAGGAGAAAGGCTACGGGGACGTGAAGATCAAGGACTACGAGCCGCATCTCTACGATCCGCCCCATACCCACGATCTCTCCATCATGGGTCTCGTGTTGAAGGGAGCCATGACCCTCGAGTGGGAAAGCGGATCCACCACCTACGAGGTCGGTGATATGTGCGCGTTCGAGGCCGGCACCCTGCACGCCGAGAAGACCGACGACCGGGGGGCGACTATCATCCTTGGCTTCAAGTAACGGCGAGAGCTGGCGGCCCAGTCGGTCTACGGCATATGCTCGACTTCGCCCTGAGGGTCGCGACGCCCGACGACGAATCGTCGGTTAACGAGCTGCTCCAAGCTTCCTATCCGGAGCTGATGTCGGCGAGCTACGATGCCGAAACCCTGGCCAACGCCCTACCGCTGTTCACTCGAGCGAATCCGTCGCTACTGTCGGCGGGCACCTACTACCTCGCGATTGCCGCAGAACACGGAACGGTCGGCTGTGGCGGATGGACTCGAGAGCGGCCGGGCACGGGAGAAGTGGTGCCCGGACTCGGACACATCCGTCACTTCGGCACCCACGCATCGTGGATCGGAAGGGGCATCGGGCGCTCGATCTATAATTTGTGCGAAGAGGATGCTCGCCCCGTCGGAATACGGCGATTCGAATGTTACTCCAGTATTAATGGCGAAGGGTTTTACGCGTCTCTCGGCTTCGAATCGGTTCGCGAGATAAGTGTCAACCTGAGCTCGAGTGTCTCGATACCAGGCGTTCTGATGACACGATCGATATGAATTTGCCATGAGAATCAGATTTGCTACTGGCCTGCTGTTTGTCGCCATTTCCAGCATGTCCGCCGTGAGTAGTGCGGTCGAAAAGACCACGCTGCGCTTCGTGACGCTCGATTTCTCTCCGTTCGTATATTCCGTAGACGGTGTCGTATCGGGACCCGGGGCAGACGTCATAACGGCGGTTTGCGACCGCATTAATATCACTTGCAGTTTTACGCTATACCCCTGGCGTAGAGCCCAGTTGCTGGTGAAGGCCGGCGAAGCAGAGGCCATGATGGTTGTGGGGCGCAATCCCAAGCGGGAGGAATGGGTACGCTTCTCTCCACCCGTCTTCCAGACGGAGTACGGATACTTCGTTCGAGCAGATAACAAAATGCACTATCGTGATGATCAGGACGTGCAAGGCTATACCGTAGGCGTCTTTTCCCCATCCAATACGGCTAACTCCTTGCGGAACATCCAAGCCGCGATGATGGAAAGGGGTCTCAAACCCATTATCATCGACGAGAGACCTGACGACGATTCCGGCTTCAAAAAACTGGCGGTGGGTCGGCTGGATGCGGTGTATTCCAACCGTGACCGGGGCAACGAAGTAATTCGAAAACACATACTGAGTGAAAATATCCGCTACGCGGGGGCAAACAAATCTCTACAATACTATGTAGGATTCTCGCGGGCGGGAAACGATCCCCGTTTACTGGATCGCTTCGATCGAGCCTACCTCGACCTCTATCGCGAAGGTGTCGTCGAAAAGATTTTGAAGAACTACCATCTACAGGCTGCAGTTAACGAGTAGACCCGTCCGAGTTCACTCGCAGGAGCTGATAAGCGGGAACGGGTTTGTGAAATCCCTTGAACGTGAGCTCTCCGACCAACTCCACTTCGGCTATCTCTTCTACGTCGGCATAGACCCTCTGGGTAATCAGGATCTGACCGTCCTTGGCCTGGTCGCAAAGCCGTGATGCGAGATTCGCCACCGATCCGATAGCCATGTAGTGAAACTGTCCCTCGAATCCGACCTGCCCGAGAGTCGCATAGCCGAGAGCAATGCCGACGCCGAAGCCCAGCTCGAATCCGCGCTTGTCCCAATCGATGCGCAACTTTCCTACCTCGTCCCGCATGGCTATTGCCATCTTAATGGCGCGTGCTGCCGGATCCGGGCATGGCACCGGATCGTTAAAGAACGCCATCACGCCGTCGCCGGCGAAGTGTTCGAGCGTCGCCTCGTAGCGGAAAATGAGCGAGCCTACGGCATTGTGATACTCGCGCAGGACGCGCAGCTGTTCCTCGGGCTCGGCGGTCGCAGAGAACTCGGTGAAATTCCTGAGATCGCAGAAGACGACCGTGATCTCCTGGCGATGGCTCTCCATGAACTTCTCATCGCCGGAGGAGACGATGAGCTCGGCGAGCTGAGGCGAAAAGAACCGCTTAAGCTGGCTCACATGCTCGAGCTCCGTGAGCTGTTCCGCGACGCGCTCCTCGAGACCCTGGTTGAGCG
>CBDTYP010000214.1:0-5815 GCA_965364645.1 uncultured Gammaproteobacteria bacterium
ATCCTGTTCGGCCCCTGGAGCTGCGGCGCGGCGGTGCTCTTCTACGATGGTCCCTACGAGTCCCGTAAGCGCCTCGAGCTCCTGGAGCGCTATCGCGTCACCGTGTTCTGCGCGGCGGCCACCGAGCTGCGCGGCCTCATCTACGAGGACCTCTCGAGATACGATCTCTCGGCGCTCCGCCACACGGTGTCCGCCGGAGAGACGCTGAACCCAGAGGTCGCGCGGCGCTGGAGCGCGCTCACCGGTGCGCCCTGCCGCGAGGGCTACGGCCAGACCGAGAGCCTCATGAGCGTGCACAACTATCCGGCGACCCCGGTGCGCGACGGTTCCGCCGGATTGCCCCTGCCCGGATACACCGTGACCGTGCTGCGGGAGGACGGGGAGCCGGCTGGCGAAGGCGAGACGGGCATACTCGCCATCAAGCTGCCGAACCCCAACATGATGCTCGGCTACTGGGGCGAGCCGGATCGCATGGGTGAGCACGTCGTCGAGAACGCGGACGGCGAGTGGTGGCTCACCGGCGATACCGCGGCCATGGACGCGGACGGCTACGTCTACTTCCACGGCCGCGGCGACGACATCATCAACTCCGCGGGCTACCGCATCGGGCCTGTCGAGGTCGAGAACGTGCTCCTCGAGCATCCGGCCGTGCGCGAGTGCGCGGCCGTGGCGAGCCCCGACCCGGAACGGGGCGAGATCGTCAAGGCATTCGTCGTGCTCGCCGACTCGGACGCTGAATCGGAAACCCTCGTCCGGGAGCTCCAGGAGCACTGCAAACACCTCACGGCCCCCTACAAGTACCCGCGCAAGGTCGCATTCGTGCCGGATCTCCCGAAGAACGTCGCCGGCAAGGTGCTGCGCGGCGAGCTCCGCCGGCGGGAGTTCGCCTGAACGGATCTGCTACCGTTCAATCTGCGACGTGAAACGGGACCTCGAGGCGTTCGAGGAACGGCAGGTTGAGGTTGGCGGTGCGCTCAGCACCAACCTACTCGGCTACTTGCACGATTCCATCGGTGGCGAGCGCATCGACTTCGGCACTTGAGTAACCAAGCATCTCCTCCAACACCGGCCGCGTGTGCTCGCCGAGACGAGGCGCGGGGCTCGCGGGCAACTCCGGTGCCGCCGAGAGATGCGGCGGCGTCCGCGCGAAGCGGAACTCGCCGACATCCGGGTCGTCGATGGGCATGAGCATCCCCCTGGCCTCCACCTGAGGGCACTCGAACACGTCCTCGGCGGCGTAGACGGGCCCCGTGGGCACGCCGATGGCGTTCAGCGCATCGACGGCTTCCGCCCGGGTGCGCTGTCCCATCCATTCGTCGATGATGGGATCCAGATACTCGCGGTTGGTGATGCGGGCGCGGGCAGAGCTCGTGCGCTCGTCGGTGGCGAGCTCCGGGTGACCGATGCACTCGGCGAGGCGACCCCAGATGCGCTCATCGGGCACGTTCAACGCGATGTAGCCGTCCTGCGTGTGATAGGCGCCCCGGGGATAGGCGTTCCGGGGCCGGCCGCGGTGTGGTGATTGCTGCGCGACCGAGTAGAGCGCCACCATGGATTCGTTCAGGGACAGCATGTTGTCGTACATGGCGGAGTCCACCATCTGCCCCTCGCCGGTGCGCTCACGCATGAAGAGCGCCTGCATGACGCCGTAGGCGGTGACCATGCCGGAGTAGACGTCCGCCATGCCGTAGATGGTCCAGGACGGCGGCCTGTCCTCGAATCCCACGAGATGCATGATGCCGCTCATGGCCTCGGCGACGATGTCGAAGGCGGGCCGATCGCCGTAGGGCCCCTGGTAACCTTCCATGCGGCCGAAGCCGGAGATGACCGCGTAGATGAGCCTCGGGTTGATCCCCTTCAGCGCGTCGTAGCCGAAACCCATGCGCGTCAACGCGCCGGGGCGCAGGTTGTTCACGAGCACGTCGGACTCGGCCATGAGTCGGCGGAAGACTTCCTTGCCGGCATCGCTGCGCATATCCAGCGCGACGCTCTTCTTGTTGCGGTTGTAGCCCATGAAGCCCGCGGCCTTCTTGTTCCCCTCGCGCTCGGCGAAGGGCGGCATGGCGCGGCGGGGATCGCCGCCGCCCGGGCGTTCGATCTTGATCACCTCGGCGCCCGCGTCGCCGAGCAGCATGGTGCAGTAGGGCCCCGCCATGTACTGGTCGGTGCCGACGACGCGGATCCCGCTCAATGGTCGCTGCATGATTCCTTCAGTCTCCCCCTCAATCGCCAATCCACTCGACCACGGTCGAGACGCCCATGCCGACGCCGACGCACAGCGTCGCGAGTCCGTAGAAGGGGCGCTTCGCCGTCGGGGCGCGGCGCTTCATCTCGTGCAGGAGCGACACCAGTATGCGCGCGCCGGAGCAGCCCGTGGGGTGGCCGAGCGCAATGGCGCCGCCGTTCACGTTGACGCGCTCCTCCGAAAGCCCGAGCTGCCGGATGCAGCCGATGGCTTGCGCGGCGAACGCCTCGTTCAGCTCGATGAGCTCGATTTCGTCGATCGAGAGGCCGAGTCGCGCGAGCAGCTTCTCCGTCGCCGGCACCGGCCCGAGTCCCATGACACCGGGATCCACGCCGGCGGATGCCGAACCGAGCCAGCGGGCCATGGGCTTGAGCCCGAGAGCGTCGGCCTGCTCACGGCTGCCGAGGAGCAGCGCCGCCGCGCCGTCGTTGATGCCGCTCGAGTTCCCGGCCGTGACCGTGCCGCCCTTGCGAAAGGCCGGCGCGAGGCCGGAGAGATTCTCGAGACTCGTGGCGAGCTCGTAGCCATCGTCCACCTTCTTGTAACGGGGATGCTCGTCGGTATCGACGACTGTCACCGCGCCCTTCCGCCCGCTGACCGAAACGGGCGCGATCTCTTCTCGAAAGTGGCCGGCGTTCAACGCAGCCACTGCGCGCTCCTGGCTCTGGAGCGCGAAAGCGTCCTGATCCTCGCGGGTGATCTGCATCTGCTCAGCGACATTTTCGGCGGTCTCGCCCAGGCTGACGATGGGATAGAGCTCGTCCATGCGTGGATTGTTGAAGCGCCAGCCCACGGTCGTGTCCCACATCTTCGGCGCCTGATTGGTGGGTACGCGATCCGGCTTCGCCATCGCCCAGGGGGCGCGGCTCATGCACTCGACGCCGCTCCCGATGTAGAGGCTGCCCTCCTCCGCCAGTATCGACTTGGCCGCCTGGTTGACGGCCTCCAGAGCCGACGCGCAGTTACGGTTCACCGTCACGCCGGGGACCTCCTTCGGAAACCCGGCAAGCAGCACCGCCATGCGCGCGACGTCCCGATTGTCCTCGCCTGCCTGGTTGCCGCAGCCCGCGTATACGTCCTCGATGGCCGCCGGGTCGATGCCCGTGCGCGCGACGAGCGCCTCGTAGGTGTGGGCGAGCAGATCGTCCGGGCGCACCGAGGAGAGCCCGCCGCCGAACCGGCCGATGGGCGTTCGCACGCCGTCGATGATGACTACCTCGGTCACCGTCCTTCCTCCTGTCGAACCGCTAAGGGCGGATTGTATCCGTGCTGGCGCGTCAGCGCTTGTACATGCCGACGCCGACGGCGATCTTCTCCCACTCCGCGTAGGTGTCGGCCAGGTAGCTCCCGTAGTTCTTCCGATTGAGGTATTTCACGCTGGTGCCATATTCGGCCAGGGTCTCGATGACCTTCGGATCGCGCATGGCCCGCGCGAGTATCGTCTCCAGCTGCCGGGTGAGGAGTCCGGGGGTGCCCTTCGGGACGAGGATGCCCCGATCGGTGCTGAACACGACGTCGATGCCCTGCTCCTGCAGGGTCGCGACCTCGGGGTGCAGGGGACTGCGCTCCACCGTGCTGATGCCGAGCGCCTTAAGACGGTTGTCGTCCAGGTAGCGCCTGGCGGCGGCGAGATTGATCGAGCCGACGGCGATGTCACCGTTCAACAGCGCGTCGATACGCTCCCGATCGCCGTTGTAGTTGAAGTGCTCGAAACGCACGTCCGCCTGGTGCTCGATCATCAGCAGGAGGAAGTGGCTGGTGGAGCCGAGGCTGGCGCCGGTCACGACGGAGTTGGGCTTCGCGCGGGCACTATCCACGAGGCCGGGCATGTCGGCGTAGGGAGTCTTCATGCTCGCCCCCACGATGGCGGGCGTCGTCGTTAACAGCGCGATCGGGTCGAATGCATCCCAGGTGAATTTCAGCCGCCCGATGAAGTAGCTCGTGAAAATGCTCTGGTGCACGGCCAGCATGGTGCAGCCGTCCGGCTTCGCCCGCTGCACCTGCTTGGCGCCCTTCGCGCCCCCCTGCCCGTTCACGTTGACGATCTGCAGCCTCGGCGGCGCGCCGACGCTGTTCGCCGAGGTCGCGATAGCGCGGTAGATGAGATCGGTGGCACCGCCCCGCGCCCAGGGCACGACGAGCTTCGCGGCCTCGCAGGGGAACTCCTGGCTCCAGGCCGGGGCGCCCGCCGAGAGCAACGTGAACGTCGTCAGCCCGAGAATCAGTTTTCGCATCATCGGCGTCTTTCCCGCGTTGTCGCTATCCTTCACGGAGCTGGGGCGCGGCGCTCTTCGCAGGGTCGAGCTTCCAGCCGTTGCGGTGGTGCTTGTAGAGGGATCGTATGCCTATCGCGATGAGGAGGATACCCAGCCCGATGCGAACCGGGCCACCCATCATGAACGCGGGCACGGAAAGGCTCATGGTGAAGACCGCCGGATAGACCAGCGTCCACTGTCTGGTGCCCCTGTCGGTCTGGTACTTCGAGAAGAAGATCGAGAACGCCGCGAGGATGAGAAAGAACAGCGACCATGGGGAGGTCAGGAAGTAGCTCAGGTCATCGGATCGCGCGAGGGACCGAGAGAGCCACTGCTCGGCGATGCGCCCGAGCACTACGCCGAGGATCATCGGCGCCAGGGGGAACCCGAATATGCGCATCAGGTAGCCCAGGATCCCGAACCAGAACAGGGTCCAGATATCGAACGCGATGTTGCTGAGCGCGAAGACGCCGATGGCGCAGTAGGCGAGGATGATCGACGCGAGGATGTACATGCGCACCCGCGTGATGAGCACGAACAGGCGCAGGGTGTAAGACTGGAGCGCGAGCATCATGAAGTTCGCGACGAAGAACGCGAGGAACAGCGAATACGCCAGGATCGGCGACTCGATGATGACAAAGGCTCAGACGGAAGCGGTCGCTGAGCCCGTCGAGCAGCTGATCGAGCGGCAACACCGAGACTCGTGCCGCTGCGAGTTCGATGGCGAGCGGCATGCCGTCGAGGCGAACGCACACCTGTGCGATCAGGGCGCGGTCATCCGCATCGAACGCAGGGTTGGACGCCCGAGCCCGTTCGATGAACAGCTGCACCGCGGCACCACGGTCGTCGGTGCCGAGCGACGGGACTTGGTATACGTGCTCGAACGCGATGTCGAGCCACTCGCGCGACGTCGCCAGGATCTTCGACGATCCCCTCTCCGTGAGGATCGCTTCGACCAGCTCCGCGCATGCGTCGATGACGTGCTCACAGTTGTCGAGCACGATCAGCATCGACTGGCCACGGACGAACCCTGCGACCCGGTTAGCGGCGTCGCCAGCCTCGATCTCCAACCCGATGCTGCGCGCCACCTCGGCCGCCACGTCCTCGTCGGTGGCGGCCCTGGTGAGGTCGACGAACCACACACCGTCGTGCCAGTGGGGTAGCTCCTGGTCGGCGACCTCGATCGCAAGGCGGGTCTTGCCGGTGCCGCCGGTCGCCATCAGCGTCACCAGCCGATGCTCGGCGAGCAGAGACCGGATCGCCCGCAGCTCGTCGTCGCGGCCGACCAAGCGATTCGCGAGTACCGGAACGTTGG
>CBDTYP010000215.1:0-5801 GCA_965364645.1 uncultured Gammaproteobacteria bacterium
CCTGGCCGGGTTCAAGCGCTACTACAAGGGCAAGGTCTCCGGCGAGGTGTACACCAAGCTCGGCCAGTCCGACTACGCGGCGGAGCTCGCGGCGCTGCGGGCGGCCAAGCCCGACGCGGTGTTCTTCTTCCTGCCCGGCGGCATGGGCATCAACTTTCTCAAGCAGTACTCCCAAGCCGGACTGAGCAAGGAAGTCCCCGTGTTCGGCCCCGCGTTCTCCTTCGACGAGCGCCTGTTGAAGGCGGTGGGTGACGCGGCCGTCGGCGTCCACAACGGTTCCCAGTGGAATCGGGACCTGGACAACAGCGCCAACGACGGATTCGTCGCGGCCTTCCACAAGGTCCACGGCCGCTATCCGACGCTCTACGCGAGCCAGGGTTACGACGCCGCTCGCCTCATCGGCAGCGCGCTGGCCGCGGTCGGCGGTAACGTCGACGACGCGGGTGCATTTCGCGATGCGCTTCGCCAGGCAAAGTTCGAATCCGTACGCGGCGCGTTCCGCTTCGGTCCGAACCAGCATCCGATCCAGGATCTGTACGTGCGCGAGGTATTCAAGGACGGTACCGGCAACTACACCAACCGCACCGTCAAGAAGGTGTTCACGGATCACGCCGACGCCTACGCGAAGGACTGCAAGATGTAGCCTATGCTGCTGTTCCTCGAACAAGTCCTGAATGGGCTGCAGCTCGGGGTGATGCTGTTTCTGATGGCGGCCGGCTTGACGCTGGTGTTCGGCATCATGGGACTCATCAATCTGGCCCACGGCTCCATGTACATGCTGGGAGCGTTCGTCGCCGCCACGGTCACCCAGGCCACCGGCAGCTTCGTGCTCGGCCTGCTGGCGGCCCTGCCGGCGGTGGCGCTGGTGGGCTGGCTGGTGGAGCTGGCGGTGCTGCGCCGCCTCTACACGAGAGATCATCTGGATCAGGTACTCGCGACCTTCGGCTTGATCCTCTTCTTCAACGCGCTCGTGCAGATCGTCTGGGGCCGCCAGCCGTTGTTCATGGACGTGCCCGACCTGCTCTCGGGCAGCGTGGAGCTGATACCGGGCGTCCCCTATCCCGCCTACCGGCTGGCCATCATCGCCGCCGGCCTCGCGGTGGCGGGACTCCTCTATCTGCTCATCTCCCGCACGCGGCTCGGCATGCAGATCCGCGCGAGCGCCAGCAATCGCGAGATGGCGGAGGCCATCGGCATCAACACGCCATTGCTCTATGGTCTCGTGTTCGCCCTCGGCGCCCTGCTGGCGGCTCTCGCCGGCGTCATGGCCGCGCCCATCCTCGCCGTGGAGTCCGGCATGGGCGAGAGCATTCTCATCGAGACATTCGTGGTGATCGTCATCGGCGGGCTCGGCTCGATCCGCGGTGCCTTCCTGGGGGCGCTGCTGGTGGGGCTCGTGGATACCCTCGGGCGCGCCTTCCTGCCGGCGCTCCTGCGAGCCGTCCTGCCCGCCGCGACGGCTGACGGCGCCGGCGCGTCGCTGGCGTCCATGGGGATCTACATCCTCATGGCGGCGGTGTTGCTGTGGCGGCCCCGCGGCCTGTTCCCGGCGCCCGCGTGATCGGTCCGAACGGCCGCAGGCTTCTCGTGTGGTACGCGGGCGGGGCCGTGCTGCTGCTTCTGCCGATCCTCGCGGACATGGCCGGCGAGCCGTTCATGGTGTCGCTGTTCAGCCGCATCCTCATCTACGCCATCGCCGCCGTCAGCCTGGATCTCCTGCTCGGCTTCGGCGCCATGGTGAGCCTCGGCCACGCGGCCTTCTTCGGTGTCGGCGCGTACGTGGTCGCCATCCTCGCCTTTCACGGCGCGGAGGGCGCGCCCGCCGGCGCCGGCATTCTGGCCTTTCCCGGCACCAACAATGCGTTGGTTTCCTGGCCGCTCGCCGTGCTCGTCTCCGCCGTGGCCGCCACGCTCATCGGCGCTCTCAGCTTGCGCACATCGGGGATCTATTTCATCATGATCACCCTCGCCTTCGCGCAGATGCTGTTCTATTTGTTCGACTCGCTGGAGACCTATGGCGGCGATGACGGACTCAGCATCTGGAGCCGCAACGATCTGCTCGGACTGGATCTAGCCGACGACACGACGTTCTACTACGTGTGCTTCGCGTGCCTGGCCGTGTTCCTTGCCGTGTGCCTGCGCCTGGTGCGCTCTCGCTTCGGCATGGTCATCCGCGGCTGCGCCCAGAACGAACGCCGCATGCGCGCCCTCGGGTTCCCCACCTATCGCTACAAGCTCCTGTGCTTCGCCATCGCCGGCGCGGGCGCGGGTCTCGCGGGCGCGCTCATCGCGAACCAGACCGAGTACGTGAGCCCGGCCCTGCTGCACTGGACGCGCTCCGGCGAGCTGCTGGTGATGGTCATCCTCGGCGGCATGGGAACCCTCGTCGGGCCCGTGCTCGGCGCGATGGCACTGCTGCTGGGCGAAGATCTGCTGGCCATCGTCACCGAGCACTGGCAGCTCTACCTGGGGCCTTTTCTGATTCTCGTGGTGCTCGCGACGCGCCGGGGGATCTACGGGCTCGTCGTCGGGCGTGGTGGCGAGCATGAGTGACTGGTTGCTGAGCACCGACGCGCTGAACAAGAGCTTCGGCGCAGTTGTCGCCAGCGAGGGGTTGTCGCTGCGGGTGCGCCGGGGTGAGATTCACGCCCTCATCGGACCCAACGGCGCCGGTAAGACCACGGTCATAAACCAGCTCGCCGGAGAGATCGCCCCGGACAGCGGCGCCATCCGCTTCGACGACCGGGACATCACCCACTGGCCGGCGGAACGGCGCGCCCGCCAGGGACTCGCCCGCACCTTCCAGATCTCGACGCTGTTCGATCGCCTGAGCGTCGCCGAGAACCTTTCCCTCGGCGTGCAGCCCCGCCTCGGGCACAGCTACCGCTTCTGGCGCCGGGCGGATCGGGACCCGGCGCTAACGGGGCCGGTGCAGATGCTGTTGGAGGACCTCGAGCTCGAGCCCCTCGCCCGCCAGCGCGCCGGCGCACTGGCCCACGGTGACCGAAGACGACTGGAGCTCGCCATGGCGCTCGCGGGACAGCCGACGATGCTGCTCCTGGACGAGCCCATGGCCGGAACGGGGCCGGAGTCGAGCCGGGATGTGGCGCGGCTCCTCGAAGGTCTCAAGGGCCGCATCACCATGTTGCTGGTGGAGCACGACATGGACGTCGTATTCGCCATCGCCGACACGATCTCGGTGATGGTGTCGGGACGCTGCATCGCCACGGGCACGCCGGACGATGTCCGCGCCGACCCGGCCGTGCGCCAGGCCTATCTCGGGGAGAGCGGCTGATGCTGGCGGTCCGGGATGTGGAGGCCCGCTACGGCGACACCCAGGTGCTCTACGGCGTGAGCTTCGATGTGGGCTCCGGCGAGGTGGTTAGCCTGCTCGGGCGCAACGGCATGGGCAAGACCACCACCGTGCGCTCCATCATGGGCCTGACCCGGATCTCCGCGGGCAGCGTGCATCTCGGCGAGCGGGATCTCACATGGGATCCGAGTCATCGCATCGCCCGCGCGGGGCTCGGCCTGGTGCCCGAGGGACGGCAGATCTTCCCCAACCTGAGCACCCGGGAGAATCTCGAGGTGGCGGGCCCGGGCAGGAACGCCAAGTCGCGCGCCCGGGGCGCCTGGACCGTAGAGCGCGTCTTCGCGTTGTTCCCCGGCCTGGCGGAGCGCAGCGCGAGCGCCGGCTCCCAGCTCTCCGGGGGCGAGCAGCAGATGCTCGCCATCGGCCGCGCCCTGATGACCGGTCCCCGTCTCCTGATCCTGGACGAGGCGACGGAGGGTCTGGCGCCGCTGGTGCGCGCCGCCATCTGGCAAGCCATCGAGTCCCTGCAAGCCGACGGACAATCCATACTCCTCATCGACAAGAATCTCGATGCGCTCTTGGCGATCGCCGATCGCCACTACGTGATGGAGAAGGGTCGGGTCGTCTGGCAGGGAGACTCTTCCGCCCTGGCCGGCGACGCGGCGCTCCAGGGCCGCTACCTGGGACTGTGACATGAGCTGGCAGCTGATCATCTTCGATTGCGACGGCGTGCTGGTGAACAGTGAACCCATCAGCAATCGCATCATGGCGGAGATGCTCACCGATGCCGGTCTTCCCATGGAAATGGAAGACTGCTACGAGCACTTCATGGGCCGCACCATGAGTGACTGCGTGAATATCCTGGCCACGCGCTTCCGGCACAGGGTCGCCGATGACTTCGTCGAGGCGTTGCGCCGACGCACCCTCGACGCCCTGGCCGCTGAGGTGGAGCCCGTGCCTGGTGTCGCGGCGGTCCTCGACGGCCTGGATGCGCCCCGCTGCGTGGCCTCCAGCGGGCAACTCGTCAAGATGCGCACGACGCTTCGCCGCACCGGCCTGATCCACCACTTCGACGACAATCTCTTCAGCGCCGCCGGCATGGGCCGGGGGAAACCTCATCCGGACATATTTCTCCACGCCGCCGCGGCCATGGGCGCGGAGCCTGGCGCCTGCGCTGTCATAGAGGACTCGGCCGCCGGCGTCGAAGCCGGCGTCGCCGCCGGCATGAACGTGTTCGGCTACGCAGCCCTCACGGGCGCCGAGAGACTCGCCGCCGCCGGCGCCCACGTGTTCACCGACATGGGGGAGCTACCCGCCCTGCTCGAACGAGGACGACCGACATGAGCATCGACGACCATTTCGAATCCGAGTACAACGCCCGCGCCGCGGTCCCGGAACACGTGGACATCCAGGCGGACTGGCAGCGCCGGAGCGAGGCCCTGCGCGAGAGCCTGGCCCCGGAGCTGGACCTCGCTTACGGCGGCGGCGAGCGAAACAAGTTGGACCTCTTCCGCAGCGATGCCGCCGGCGGCCCCCTGCACATGTTCATACACGGCGGCTACTGGCAGCGGGGCGATCGGCGCCTGAACCACTTCGTCGCCGAAGGCCTGTGCAACAGGGGAGTCAACGTGGCCCTGATCGGGTACGACCTGTGTCCCGCCGTCACCCTCGACGACATCGTCGGCCAGGCTCGGGCGGCGCTGGCCTGGCTGTGGCGCAACGCAGCGGAGCTCGGCTTCGACAGGGAGCGCATTCAGGTGAGCGGGCATTCCGCCGGCGGACACCTCACCGCCATGTTGATGGCTACCCGCTGGCGGGAGCTCGGGGACGACCTCCCCCAGAACCTGGTCCACAGCGCCATCGCTATCAGCGGACTGTACGCCCTCGGCCCCCTGCGCCATACGAGCATCAACGACGCGGTCGCCATGGACGCCGACATCGCCCGGCGCAACAGCCCTGCCCTGCTGCCGGCGGCGGCCACGGCGCCCCTGGTGGCCGCCGTGGGAGGCCTCGAGAGCGCCGAGTTCCACCGACAGGCGGAGGTCCTGGCCGGGGCCTGGAGGAACCAGGGGGTGCCCATCGAAACCCTGGAAGTGCCCGGCACCAACCACTTCACCATCCTCGAGACACTGGCGGGAGAAGGCGTCCTCCTGGAACGGGCGCTGGCGCTCCTGGATGCCGCGCCGTCCTAGCCGCCGGTGTCGACGGGCTTGACTACCTCCATGGATTTCTCGGTAACGTTCCCAACCATCTGATTTCCCTGCACAAGACCCGGCCCATGGCCTGACGGGCCGGGAATAGGAATGTCGGTTTTCTTTACACCCCGGGGCTGCCGGGATCCACTTCCACGGCTAAGCCCTTGAATTCTCGCGCACCGGGAAAGATGGCCCCGAATTTGCAGGTACCATTGCACCCGGCACGACGGGTTGTGGCACGGCGCTCGGTAGTCCCTATCTCAGAAGCTCCGCACGTTGGTGGCCACCGGGTC
>CBDTYP010000216.1:0-5790 GCA_965364645.1 uncultured Gammaproteobacteria bacterium
GCCGACTGGTGGCGGTAGAAACCCTGCACACCGCCGAAGCAGCGTTGCTCGCTGACTATTTCCAAACCCAACTACGCGTCTCTAATAGACCACGACGCTCCGAATCGATTCCCCATCGTGCATGAGATCGAATGCGCGATTGATGTCCTCGAGCGGCATCGTGTGGGTGATGAGATCGTCGATGTTGATCTTCCCTTCCATGTACCAGTCGACGATGCGCGGAACATCGCTGCGTCCTCTGGCTCCTCCGAAGGCGGTGCCGCGCCACACCCTGCCGGTGACCAGCTGGAAGGGGCGCGTCGCGATCTCCTGCCCTGCCCCGGCGACACCGATTATGACGCTCTCGCCCCATCCCTTGTGGCAACACTCCAAGGCCTGGCGCATGGTCTCGACGTTACCGATGCATTCAAAGGAGAAATCCGCGCCGCCGCCGGTGAGATCCACGAGATAGGGGACGAGGTCGCCCTCGACCTCCTTGGGGTTGACGAAGTGGGTCATGCCGAACTTCTCGGCGAGCGCCGCCTTGCCGGGGTTGGTGTCGACGCCGACGATCTTGTCGGCACCCACGATCCGGGCGCCCTGAATCACGTTGAGCCCGATGCCGCCGAGGCCGAAGACGACGACGTTGGCTCCCGGCGTGACCCTGGCGGTGTTCATGACGGCGCCGATGCCCGTCGTGACGCCGCAGCCGATGTAACAGACCTTGTCGAAAGGCGCATCCTTCCTGATCTTCGCCAGTGCGATCTCGGGCACGACGGTGTGATTGGCAAACGTCGACGTCCCCATGTAGTGAAAGAGATCCTCGCCGCCCGCGTGGAAGCGGCTGCTGCCGTCGGGCATCACGCCCCGCCCCTGGGTCTCCCGGACCGCCTGGCACAGATTAGTCTTGCCGCTCACGCAGTACTCGCATTGACGGCACTCGGGAACGTAGAGGGGAATGACATGATCTCCCGGGGCCAGGCCCCGCACGCCCGGACCCACCTCCAGGACGACACCGGCGCCCTCGTGGCCGAGGATCGAAGGAAACAACCCTTCCGGATCCGCGCCCGACAGCGTGAACGAATCAGTGTGGCAGATTCCCGTGGCCTTGATCTCCACCAGCACCTCACCTTCCCTGGGGCCGTCGAGCTCGACGGTCTCGATGCTGAGTGGCTGGCCGGCCTTGTGTGCCACAGCGGCGCGCGTTTCCATGGTCATAGACTCCCGTTGCTGGCTAAAATGACGACGGCCCGCCGGCGCGGACGCGTCGGCGGGAAGTTATCATAAAGGCCCGGGGGACAGTAGTATCGGGCGGAGGGAGCGTTATCGAATGAGCGGCGAGGGCGAACGAGGGGATTCCCGACATGGTCCGTCGGATGATCTGACGGTGCGGATCGCGCAAGCCGAAGACGGTGACGCGTTCGTGCGCTTCAACCGCGCGATGGCGTTGGAGACCGAGGGCAAGCAGCTCGACGAGACGATCGTCGGACCCGGCGTGAAGGCCGTTTTCGAAGACACTTCCCGCGGCTTCTATGTGCTCGCCGAGAGCGCGGACGAGATCGTCGCCGCGCTGATGGTGACGTTCGAGTGGAGCGACTGGCGGAACGCGGACTTCTGGTGGATCCAGAGCGTCTACGTCACTCCGGAGTTTCGGCGACGCGGCGTGTACAGCAGGCTCTACGAATTCGTCCGCGATCGCGCCCGCTCCACCGGCGGCGTGTGCGGGTTTCGACTCTACGTTGAAAAGGACAACGCGGCCGCACAGAGGGTCTACGAGAATCTCGGAATGTCCGCGTCGGACTATCTGATGTACGAGGAAACGATGGGGCGATGAACGATAGAAGCGAGAACAACGCCGCCGCGGCGAACGCTTCGCCAACCCTGGCGGACGTGCAGGCGGCGGCCGCACGCATCACGCCCCACGTCCACCGCACCCCGGTGATGCACAGCTCCGCCGTCGACGAGATAGTAGGGGCGTCGCTGCACTTCAAGTGCGAGAACCTGCAGAAGGTCGGGGCCTTCAAGTTTCGGGGCGCCTGCAACACGTTGCTCTCGCTCAGCGACGCGGAAGTCGAGAACGGCATCGCGACCCACTCTTCCGGCAACCACGGCGCCGCCGTGGCGCTCGCGGCGCAGCTGCGTGGAACGTCCGCTGTGGTAGTCATGCCGAGCAACACGTCGGCAGTGAAGCAGGCCGCCGTCGCACACTACGGCGCACGCATCGTTCACTGCGAGCCCAACGAGGAGAGCAGGACCCGCACGCTGGAATCAATCGTCGCGAAAGAGGGCCGCACGCTGGTGCATCCTTTCGACGACGTACGCGTCATCGCGGGCCAGGGCACCGCCGCGCTCGAGTTCATCGAGCAGGTGCCGGATCTGGAGGTCGTCATCACGCCGGTGGGCGGCGGCGGTCTGTTGAGTGGCACGGCGACCGCGATCTCCGCCCTGCGGCCCGATATCCGCGTCATCGGCGCCGAGCCAGCGGGGGCCGACGATACCTACCGCTCCTTTCGCGCCGGCCACATCATCCCCGTCGGCGTGCCCGAGACCATCGCGGACGGACTGCGCACCACGGTAGGCGAGCTGACCTTCCCGATCATCTCCAGGCACGTCGAGGACGTCGTTCGCGTAAGCGAGGAATCCATCGTCGAGGCCATGCGCCTCACCTGGCAACGGACTAAGCTGATCGTCGAGCCGTCCGCCGCGGTGCCCCTCGCGGCGCTGCTCGAAGGACTCGTCGAGATCCGTGGCGCCCGTGTCGGGATCATCCTGTCCGGGGGAAACGTGGATCTGGACGCACTCCCGTGGTGAGCCGGTCGGCCATCTCGACGACCGCCGGCGTCGTGACCGTCGCGCTGCTGCTCATCCAGCCGGCCGCCGCCCAATGGCGCGTGGGCCAGGAAACGCCGGTCGGCGGCACGAAGAGGATCGACGTCGCCGTCGTCGAGAACGACAGCGGCCATCGCCTGCGCATATTCAGTGACGACGACCGCAACGTGCACGGCATTTTCGAGATCGGCGAGGGTTTCGATACCATCGATCCCGGCGTGTGTCCGACCTATCGAGTCGACAAGCGGGAGCCGCGGCGCGTGAGCGTCGGGGAAGGCCGCTGCCAGATCCTGCCGAAGCAGGCAGCGTTCACGTTAGGCAGGACCTACGAGGGCCGCAACGAACGCCTGCGCAGGATTATGAATGGCAGCAACATCGTCTTCCGCTACCGCCTCGGCGGCGGCAACTACCGGGAGACCAGCTTCACGCTGCGCGGCTCGATGTACGCCCTGACGACGGCTGTCGAGGATCTGGAGGTGGGCGCCGACGAGTGACGCCGGCCTCACGCCCGGAAAGGCACTTCGGCGCTGTCGCCTCCCTCGGGCATCTCGATCTCCACGATCTCCTCGTCCTCGATCTCAACCTTCGGGACTGCGCGGCACTCGTTGAAGATGCGCTTCTCGCAGCGCACGCAGATACCGCGATCGAGACGCTGAAAGATCTCCGCGATCGCTTCGCCCTTCGTGTCGAACAGGTTCTCTTCGCCGACGTCCTGTAGGTACCCGCCCCGCTCGAGCAGCTCGTGGGCGCTCTCCTGCAGCTGGTGGAAGTAGAGCTGCCCGCCGGCCTCCCTGCGCAGGCGCGCCTCCCGCGCAAGCATCTCGGCACCGGCGACGTCGATGAAGCTGATGGTGCGGGACATGATGAGCAGGTGCTTCTGCCCGGCGTTGTGCTTGGCGATGATGCGGAGCCGTTCCGCCACGTAGTTCACCGCGCCGAAGAAGACCGGCCCGTCGATGCGCACCAGCTTGAACTGCGGACACTCCGGCAGGCTCGGATCGGTGCTGAAGCGTTGCCTCGGCAGGCGCGGATCCGGGACCCGGACCCGCACCCGCGGACGGGAGGCACGGTGCAGGTAGATGGCCAGAGACAGGAAGACCCCCAGCATGATCGCGAAGTCCAGCTGCAGGAAAAGGGTCGCCAGGAAGGTACCCCACAGCACCAGGGAGTCCGATCGGCTCGCGCGCACGATGGTCCTGATGTGGGCGAAGTCGATGATCCCGAACGCGACCAGGAACAGGATCCCGGCCATCGCGGCGTTCGGCAGATAGGCGAGCAGGGGCGCCACGAACACCACGATGCCCATCAACAGCAGCCCGGCGAACACGGCGGCCAGAGGCGTCCTCGCCCCCGCCTCGAAGTTGACTCCGCTGCGGTTGAAGGATCCGGTCGCCACGTAGGACGAGAAGAAGCTGCCGAAGATGTTGGAGAGACCCTGACCGATGAACTCCTGGTTGCCGTCGACCAGATCGCCGCTGCGCGCGGCCAGCGAGCGGGAGATGGAGATCGCCTCGGTCAGCGCGAACAGCGTGACGGCCAGTGCCACCGGGGCGAGCTCCTTGATCATGTTGAAGTTGAGATCCGGACTCGAGAGCGGGGGCAACGTCGCCGGCAGCGCGCCAACCACCTTGATACCCGGGGCCGGCCCGCCGACGTAGAGGAAGTGGCTTATGAGCACCGACGCGAGGCTGCCCGCGAGCATGGCCGCGATCATGTAGGGAATGCGCGGCATCCGCCGCCGCACGTAGATGCCCGCGATGAGCGTCGCGAGCCCCACCGCCGTGGCGTAGGGGTGAACGTCGCCGATGTGCTCCGCGAAGTAGAGGAACTTCTCCATCAGGTGCAGACCCTGAGGCATGTCGACTCCGAAGAAGTTCTTCAGCTGACTCGCCGCGATCAGGACCGCGGCGCCGGCGGTGAATCCCACGATCACCGAGTGCGAGATGAAGTTCACGAGCGCGCCGAGGCGGGCGATGCCCATGGCGAGCTCGATGACGCCCACCATGAACGTGAGGGTCAGGGCATAGGCGACGTAGTCGACGCTGCCCGGATCCGCGAGCACGCTCAACGACGAGAACAACACGATGGACGCGGCGGTCGTTGGACCGGAGACGAGCTGGCGAGACGATCCGAACAGCGCCGCCACCACGGCGGGGATCATGGCCGCGTAGAGACCGTACTCCGGCGGCATGCCGGCGATGGTCGCGAAGGCGACACCCTGGGGCAGCACCACGATGGCGCCTGTGATGGCCGCGAGAGCGTCGGCCCGCAGGCTTCTGCCGTTTACCTCCGGCCACCACTCGAGGAACGGTGCGAATTTTATCCAGAAGTCGCGATTCAAGCTGTCAGTCCGAGCTGAGACGTTGTGGCCGCGCGGCGTTACCCAAGGCCACGCCGCGTAACAGTATAGCGCGCCGCGGGCCCCCGGTACCGCGGCGTGTCAGATGCTAGGATCACCAGGAATCCCACGGGGAGAGGACGCGGCAATCGACGCCGACTTTGCTCATTGAACGCTTCCCCTCCCGCCAGCTCCGGAGCCCGACTCTCATCTCTACGCGCTCTCGTCGCGCTCGCCGTGGTGCTCCTGGTGACGAGCGCGATCTACTGGCCGGGCCTCGACGGCGATCTGGTCCTGGACGACGCCCCGACCCTCGAACCCGTGGCGCGCTTCGCCCAGGGCGAGCTCACCTGGCACGAGGCCCTCTTCCAGCACGACAACTTCCGGCCGATCGCCATGGCCACCTTCGTGCTCAACTGGCTGAGCACCGGCGACGGCGTGTGGCACCTCAAGCTCACGAACCTCCTCATCCACCTGCTCTGCGGGGTGCTGGTGTTCCTGCTCTCGGAGCGGTTGCTGGCCCGGCCGATCCCCGGCATCGATGCCGGGCGTGTCTGGGTGGCCCTGTGGATCGCCGCCTGCTGGCTGCTCGCGCCGCTGCTCGTCAGCACGGTGCTGTACGTCACCCAGCGCATGGCGGAGCT
>CBDTYP010000217.1:0-5768 GCA_965364645.1 uncultured Gammaproteobacteria bacterium
AATACCCAGTGGCTCGCCGGCGTCATCGCGCGGCTCGTGGGCGTGCCCCGTCACGGGGTGGGTTTCGCGGGGCTGAAGGATCGCGCCGCCGTCACGACCCAGTGGTTCAGCGTCCCCGTGGAGGGACGCGCGGAGCCCGACTGGGGGCTGCTCGCATCCGGCGAGGTGGAGATCCTGCGTGTGACACGGCATCGCAAGAAGCTCCGCCGGGGAATTCAGAAAGGCAACCGATTTCGCATTCGTGTGCTGGATGCGCGCGGCGATCGGGACGCCGTGGTCGAGAGGGCCCGCATCATTGCCGCCTGCGGCACCCCCAACTACTTCGGCGAGCAGAGATTCGGCCACGACGGCGGGAACATCCCCGCCGCCTGGCGGATGCTCGTGGAGGGCAGGCGGGTGCGGGATCGGGGCATGCGCGGACTCTACCTCTCGGCGGCCCGGTCCATGCTTTTCAACCGGGTGCTGGCCCGGCGGGTAGTCGATGGCACGTGGCGCCGCGCGCTGCCCGGGGAGGCGGTGATGTTGGACGGCACCAACAGCGTCTTCCCGATGGACGAGCCGGACGCCGACATCGAGGAGCGGCTCGAGCGCCTGGACGTCCATCCCACCGGGCCCATGTGGGGCGAGGGTGATGCTCTCGCGACGGGCGAGGCTTCGCGGGTCGAGACCGAGGCCCTGGCAGAGTGCGGGGCCTGGCGGGACGGCCTCGTGGCGGCGAGGCTCGACGCCGCGCGCCGGGCGCTGCGGGTCCCGGTGGCGGAGCTGGAGGTGGCGTTCGAGGACGCCGATCGGCTCAGCCTGTCCTTCGTCCTGCCCGCCGGCGCCTACGCCACCATGGCCATCCGCGAGCTGGTGGAATCGGAGCCCGAGTGAGTTTTCTCACAGCCCCGCCCGGGCCCCATCGATAGAGTCCCTACCGTACACAGGGATCATCACGGAAGGGCGCGGTGTACAGGGACTTTCCCCGTCTCTCCTCCTATGGAAGGGGGGAGAGGGCGGGGTCGCTTGGCTGTTGGGCTTCGCTGCGCTCAGCACCAACCTACAAGATTGACCAACAATCGGGGCACGTCCCGTAGGTTGGTGCTGAGCGTAGCGAAGCCCAACATCATCCCTTCAACAATACGTAAACCGCCCCGGTCCCCCCGTCTCTCGGTTGGGCCGTGCAAAACGCCATGACGCCTTCGTGCTGGCGGAGCCACCGATCCACTTCCCACTTGAGCACGGCGTGGCCTCCCCGGGAGCCCAGGCCCTTGCCGTGCACGACGCGCACGCAGCGCGCGCCCTCGTTGCGGCACTCATGAAGAAAATCGGCGAGCAGGATCTGCGCCTCGCGGATGCGCATCCCGTGCAGGTCGGCCTCGGCCTCGATGGGGATCTGGCCGCGGCGCAGCCGTTTGATGTTCTTCTTCTGCAGGCCGGCGCGGACGAAGAGCTGCTCGCCGTCCCGCTCCCCCTGTCTGATGCTGGTCCCCTGGGTCGCGGGTGACTCTTCTACGATCTCGGATCGCTGCGGCAATCGCGGGCGGGGCTTCGCGCGGCGGCGGTACACCGGCGCGCGCTCGTCTTCCAGCGGGCGCACGTCGCCCGCGGCATCGCGAAAGAGTGCCGCGTCCTCTTCCGACACGGGACGCCTCTTGCTCAAAACGGAACCTCGTGAGTTGAAGTTCAGGTAGCGATCTCGCGCGCCGCCGGAGCCTTCTCATCAGCCTTCTTGTCAGCCTTTTGATCCCGGCCGGCGCCGCGGATCCGCGCCAGCCGATCGGCCACCGCCGGCACGCGGGCGAGGAAGAGCAGCAGCAGTAGCCCCACGTAGATGAGCGGCTCGCGGAGATCCAGCTTCACCAGCCAGAGGAAATGTAGCACACCACCCAGGGCGGCGGCGTAGGCGAGGCGATGGAGGACTCGCCAGCGCCGGCCGCCGAGGCGCTTCACCATCGCATTGGTGGAGGTGATGGCGAGCGGTATCAGGAGGAGAAAACTCGTGAAGCCAAGGGTGATGTAGGTGCGGTCCGTGATGTCCTCGAGGATGTAGTCGAGATCGAAGAACGCGTCGAGCACGATGTAGGTCGAGAAGTGCAGGCAGACGTAGAAGAACGCGAACAGTCCGAGCATACGGCGCAACCGTATGAGCTCGTTCCAGCCGGTGATACGCCGCAGCGGCGTCACGCACAGGGTGATGAGCAGGAAGCGCAGTCCCCATTCCCCGGTCTCGTGGGTGATGGTCTCGATCGGGTTCGCCCCGAGTCCGTCGTGGGTAGCGCCCCACAGGAGCAGGGCGAGGGGCACCAGAGCGGCGATGAATATCGCCGGCTTGAGCACGCGGCTGACGAGGTGCTGCCGGTTCATGGGAGAGGTGCCTGGCGTCAGGGGAACTTTCTGAGGTCCATCCCTTTGTACATGTCCGCTACCTGCTCAGCGTAGCCGTTGAACATGAGCGTGTCGCGCTTGAGGACCTCGCCGATGCGCCGTTCCCGGGCCTGGCTCCAGCGGGGGTGATCGACTTCCGGATTGACGTTGGAGTAGAACTTGTACTCGTTGGGCAACGTCATGTTCCACGACGTCGGCGGCTGCTCCTCGGTGAAGCGGATGGTCACGATCGACTTGATGCTCTTGTAGCCGTACTTCCACGGCACGACGAGCCGGATGGGCGCGCCGTTCTGATTCGGCAGCTCGCGGCCGTAGATCCCCACCGTCAGCAGGCTCAAAGGATTCATGGCCTCGTCGATGCGCAGTCCCTCCACGTAGGGCCACTTGATGATGCTGCGCTGTTGCCCGGGCATCTCGGTCGGGCGGAAGACGGTGCGGAAGGCGACGTACTTGGCCTTGGATGTAGGCTGGAAGCGTTTCAGCACGGGCCCGAGGGGCACGCCTACCCACGGGATCACCATGGACCACCTCTCGACGCAGCGCATCCGATAGATGCGCTCCTCCAGGGCGTGCTGGCCGATGATGTCCTCGAAATCGTACTCACCCGGCTTCTCGCATTCACCGATGACCTTCACCTTCCAGGGCTTGGGCTTGAAGCGTCCGGAGAATTTCGACGGGTCCGCCTTGCCGGTGCCGAACTCGTAGAAGTTGTTGTAGCGGGTGACGTCCTTCCAGGCCGTCACGTCCTCATCGGTGGAGAAGGGGCCGTCGACGATGCCCGGCAGGGCTGCCCCCGTGGCCTTCGGATCGGAGACCAGGGCCGATGCGGCGCCCGGAAGGAGCAGCCCGGAGGCCGCCGCGGCGCCGAGGCCCGCGGCGCCGCTGATGAAGCGGCGTCGGTCGAGATAGACGGCCTCGTCGGTGATTTCCGAGCTTTTGATGTCTGCGGGGCGCTTGATGAGCATCTGGGTACCCTGTGATTTCCCTGGCGCCCTGGAATGGGCCCGTCATTGTATGGACCAAGTCTAGGGCAGAAATCTCACATAAATCTCACATCCCGGCCCCCTAGCCGAGCCAGACCCGCGCGTTGCGGAACATGCGCAGCCAGGGCCCGTCCTCGCCCCAGCCGCTTGGATGCCAGGAATGCTGCACGGTGCGGAAGACCCGCTCCGGGTGGGGCATGAGGATCGTGACCCGGCCGTCTGGGGTGGTGAGGCCGGTGATGCCCTCGACGGAGCCGTTGGGGTTGGCGGGATAGCGGGCGGCGGGCTCGCCGGGGGCCTCGGCGTAGCGCAGGCTCACCAGCCCCTGGGAGCGGACGGCCTCGAGATCCCGCTCATCGCGGAAGACGGCGCGTCCCTCGCCGTGGGCGACGGGCACGGGCAGCAGGGAGCCCTCCATGCCGGCGAAGAAGATGGACGGCGAATCGCACACCTCCACCATCACGAGCCGCGCCTCGAACTGCTCGGAGCGGTTGCGCAGGAAGCGCGGCCAGTGCTCGGCGCCGCCCACCAGCTCGCCCAGGTGGGCGAACATCTGGCACCCGTTGCACACCCCGAGCGCGAAGGTGTCGTCGCGCTCGAAGAACTCGCCGAAGGCGACGCGGGTGCGCTCGTTGAAGAGGATCGTGTTGGCCCAGCCGCCGCCGGCGCCGAGCACGTCGCCGTAGGAGAATCCGCCGCACGCGGCGACGCCCTGGAAGTCCGCGAGGGCGGCGCGACCTTCGAGGATGTCCGTCATGTGCACGTCGCTCGCATCGAAGCCCGCGCGATCGAAGGCCGCCGCCATCTCCACGTGACCGTTGACGCCCTGCTCACGCAGGATCGCGACCTTCGGCCGTGCGCCGCCGACGAAAGGTGCGCAGACGTCTTCGCCCGGATCGAACGCGAGAGATGGGGATAGGGGCCGCGCCGCGTCGTCGTCCACGCGCTCGAACTCTTCCCGGGCGCAATCGGGATCGTCGCGAAGCGCCTGCAGGCGATAGCTGGTCTCGCGCCACACCCGCTGCAGCTCGCTCCGCGGCGCCTCCATGACCGCCGCGCCGCCGTGCTCGAAACGCAGGACGTCGTCGTTGCTCGGCCCGCCGATCACGCGCACGTCGAGAGCGGGCGAGGCGGCGAAGCGTGCCAGCACGCGCTCCCGGTCGGCCCGGCGGATCTGCAACACGGCGCCGAGCTCTTCGGCGAACAACGCGGCGATGACGTCTGTGCCGAGCCCGTCGAGTTCGATGCGCAGCCCCGTGTGTCCCGCGAAGGCCATCTCACACAGCGTGACGAGCAGCCCCCCGTCGGAACGGTCGTGGTAGGCCAGCACGAGTCCCTCGCGGTTGAGCCACTGTAGATCGGCGAAGAAGGCGCGGAGCGCGGCAGCGTCGTCGACGTCCGGGCACGCCGTGCCCAGCTGCCCGTGCGCTTGCGCAAGGGCGGAGCCGCCGAGTCGCTGATGCCCGCCCGCGAGGTCCACGAACAGAAGTTCGGACTCGCCATTGTCACCCGGGCCATCCGGAGCATCGACGAGGGCAGGAGTCAGTGAGCGGCGAACGTCGGTCACTGCTGCGAATGCACTCACCACCAGGGACAGCGGCGAGGTCACCGCGCGCTCGTCGCCGTCCTGCTGCCACACGGTCTTCATGGAGAGGGAGTCCTTGCCGACGGGGATGGCGACTTCCAGATCGGGACACAGCTCCATCGCCACGGCGCGCACCGTGTCGTGCAGTGACGCGTCCTCCCCGGGATGACCGCAGGCGGCCATCCAGTTGGCGGAGAGCACGATGTCCGCGAGGCTCTCGATAGGCGCGGCCGCGATGTTCATGATGGCCTCGGCCACCGCCATGCGTCCCGACGCCGGGCCGTCGATGAGGGCGACGGGCGCGCGCTCGCCCATGGCCATGGCCTCACCCGTGTAGTCTTGAAAGCCGCTGGCGGTGACCGCGCAGTCGGCCACCGGCACCTGCCACGGGCCCACCATCTGATCCCGCACGGACAGTCCGCCCACGGTGCGGTCACCAATCGTGATGAGAAACGTCTTGTCGGCGACACCCGGCAGGCGCAGTACCCGACGGGCCGCGTCTCCGAGGTTCAGTTCGCCGAGATCGAGTGGCGCCTCCGGCGGCGGGCGGCGGGACACGTCCCGGTGCATGCGCGGCGGATTGCCGAGCAGGAGCTCCATGGGCAGATCGACCGGCCGGGCATGGGCCAGGCTGTCGGCCTCGGTGTCGGAGACCAGCAGGTGGCGCGCCTCGGTGGCGGTGCCGAGTACCGCCCAGGGACAGCGCTCACGGGCGCAGATGGCCGCGAAGCGCTCCATATCCGCCGCGCCGACGGCGAGCACGTAGCGTTCCTGGGATTCGTTGCACCAGATCTCCATCGGGGACATGCCCGGATCGTCGCAGGGGATCGCGC
>CBDTYP010000218.1:0-5765 GCA_965364645.1 uncultured Gammaproteobacteria bacterium
CCGGAGGGTAAGGGTGCCATCGCGCTGGATGCCCTGGTCGTCGCTCGGGATAGAAATAGGTAGCTGTCGGCCTTACTTACATGGGGCGTCGGCGGAGCGGTCCCCGTAACCGACTGGGGATTCGAAGCTTCGTAGGTTGGGCTGAGTCTTCGAAGCCCAACATGACGACCTGGATGTTGGGCTTCGCTTCGCTCAGCCCAACCTACGGGATGCAGTGGCGGGATCTGGCGGAGTCGGTCGTCTAGTCGTTGAACTCCACCCAGCCGCTGCCGAGCACGACCGCGTCGCGTCCCACCGCCCGGGATCGGAACGACAAGCCGCCGTCGGCATCCCACATCTCTGTTCGAATCGTCTCGCCGGGGAATACCGGTGCGGTGAATCGAACCGACGTGCTGCGGATACGATCGGGCTCGTAGTCGCAGCGGGTCTTCAGTATCGCATGGCCGGCGACGCCGAAGGTGCAGAGGCCGTGGAGGATCGGACGGTCGAACCCCACGGAGCGGGCGACTTCCGGATCCGCGTGCAGGGGATTGTAGTCGCCGCTCAAACGATAGATCAGAGCGGCCTGAGGCAAAGTCGGTAAATCACAGACGTAATCGGGATCGCGCAGCGGAATCGCGCGCCGCGTCCTGTCCGCCTTGCCGATGCTACCGCAGCCGCCCTCTCCGCGGGCCACGGTCGTCTGCTCCAGGGTGCACAGGACATCACCGCTGTCGTCGTCGGTGACGACCCGCTCCAGATAGATGTAGGCACCTCTGCCCTCGCCGCGATCCATGATGGCCGTCACCCGCGTGCGCCCGGTGAGGTTTCCCTCGACGGGAAGCGGCTTGTGGATAATAAACTTCTGCTCGCCGTGCAGGATCTGCCGCCAGTCCATGCGTGTCTCCGCCGCCTTCATCCAGAAACCCGGGTGGGCGAGCACGTTCGCCATCGTGGGCATGACACGCAGCTCCGGCTCATAGACGAAGCGCAGCTGATCCTCGTCCATAGGATCGTCTCCGGCGCCGACGCCCAATGCGTACAACATGCAGTCCCGCCTGGTGAGCGTCTGCTTCGCCTCGGGGATGTCATAGTCCATGAGCTCTTGGGCATCGATAGGCATCTTGATCTCCGAGTCAGATAGGGTCCCAGCTGAAGACGTCCGCCGAGACGTCCAGAGGGTACATGTCCGCCTGCAGTGCGGGAAGCGCGTGCTCGGCGATGGTCTCGGGGGTCCAGCCTTCGCCCCGGTGCACGGAGCGGACGGGACGCGGCTGACTCATGAGGAAAATCTCGTTGTTGCGCACCGCGAAGATCTGACCGGTGACACCGGCGGCGGCGTCGCCGGCGAGGAACACCACCATGGCGGCGATCTTGTCGGGTGTCATGCGCCGCAGCTTGTCGACCCTTGCCTTCTGGGCGGGCGTGTCCGCGGGTATCGAGCCGATCATGCGGCTCCAGGCGAAGGGCGCGATGCAGTTCGAGCGTACGTTGAATCGTTTCATGTCCAGCGCGATGGATTTCGAAAGCCCTACGATGCCCATCTTGGCGGCGGAGTAGTTGGCCTGCCCGACGTTGCCGATCAGACCGCTCGTGGAGGTGAAGTGCACGAAGCAGCCGCTCTCCTGCTCCCGGAAATGCAACGCCGCCGCCTTGCTGACGTTGAAGCTGCCGTGCAGGTGCACGTCAATGACGGCCTGCCAGTCCGCGTGGCTCATGCGATGAAAGATCCCGTCACGCAGGATGCCCGCATTGTTCACGACGATGTCGATGCGGCCGAATTGATCCACGGCATTCTCGACGATGCGTTGCGCCCCGCCCGGATCGGAGACGCTCTCGCCGTTGGCGACCGCGCTGCCGCCGGCCTCCTCGATCAGGCTTACCGTCTCTCCGGCCGGGCTCGTGTCCGCTCCCTCGCCGCCCACGTCCGCACCGAGATCGTTGACGACGACGCTGGCGCCGCGGCTCGCCATCAGCAGCGCGATCTCGCGTCCGATTCCGCGCCCGGCGCCGGTAACGACCGCTACCCTGCCTTCGAGCATCTTCGATTCAGCCATCTTGTCGCCTCTCCCTCGAGAATGTCCTCAACTCCGCCCGTGTTGGTGCGTCGCGCCGGCCGCCAGCATGGCGTCGATATCCTCGTGCGCATACCCGGCCTCGCTCAGGATCGCCACGCTATGCTCCCCGAGGCGGGGAGGCAAGCGATGCAGCCCGCCCGGCGTCCGGGAGAATGCCGCCGACGGCCCCGGGAAGCGCAGCCGGCCGAGCTCGGCGTCGTCACGGAGCTCCCAGAAATCCCCCTCGACCAGGTGCTCGTCGTCGGGGAGCTCGTCCGGATCGTGCACCGGCATCGCCGGAATGTTGGCGGCATCCAGCGCGTCGAGCCACTGCGCGGAAGTTCGCGAGGTCAGAACGGCGGAGAGATCCGCATACAACGCATCGATGTTCGCGAGTCGTTTGTCCATGGACGCATAGCGGGGATCGCCGGCCAGGTCCGGCCGATCGGCGAGCTCGAAGAACGCGTGCCACTGGCGATCGGTGTAGGGCAGGACACCGATGTAGCCGTCCCGCGTCGCATAGGGCCGTCGATCCGGTGACAGCGTGCGCGGATACCCGGTGCGGCCCCGGGCGGGCTCGTACACCCGTCCGTAGAGATGCTCCACGCAGTTGAAGTTCACCATGGTCTCGAACATCGGCACCTCGATGCACTGGCCCTGGCCGCTGCGCTCTCGATGAAAGAGTGCCGCGACTACCGCGTTCGCGACCGCCATGCCGGTGACCTTGTCAGCCATGGCCGAGGTGACGTAGCGGGGCTCGGCGTCGCGATTCTGCAGCGCGGCGATACCCGATGCCGCCTGAATCATGTCGTCGAACGCCGCCTTGTCGCCGTAGGGGCCGGCGGCGCGGAACCCGTAGGATCCGCAATAGACGATGTCGGGTCGTACCGCGGCCAAATCCTCATAGGCGAGGCCGAGCCGCGCGATGGCCCGGGGGCGCATATTGTGCACGAAGGCATCGGCGTCGACGGCAAGCCGCAGCAGGGCCTCCCGGGCGACGTCCCGCTTGAGATCCAGGACGATGCTGCGCTTGTTCCTGTTGGTGCCGAGGAACACGGCGCCCATACCGTCGGCGGGCGGCGGACCCACGTTGCGGATGGCGTCGCCGCCCGGAGCCTCCACCTTGATGACGTCGGCGCCCATGTCGCCGAGGATCTGCGTGGCGAAGGGGCCGAGGAGGATCGTCGTCAGGTCGAGTACGCGCACACCGGCCAGCGGCCCCGTCGCGCCCGAATGGGGAGCATCAGCGTCCAATGCGACCCTCCTGTAGGAGCGAGCTTGCTCGCGAATGCAGCCTGTCCTCGCAAGCAAGGCCGTATTCGCGAGCAAGCTCGCTCCTACAGGCATTGATTAGCCGCTTGCTCATCCGTCAATACGACTTCGGCATGCCGAGCACCCGCTCGGCGATGTAACACAGGATCAGCTGCGGGCTGACCGGCGCGATGCGCGGGATCAATACTTCGCGCAGCAGCCGCTCCACATGAAACTCGCGGGCGTAGCCCATGCCGCCATGGGTCATGACGGCCCGCTCGCAGGCCTTGAAGGCCGCCTCGGCGCCCAGGTACTTCGCGGAGTTCGCCTCCGCGCCGCAGGGTTGCCCGCTGTCGTAGGCCCACGCGGCATGCATGCAGGCGAGCCAGGCCGCCTCGAGAGCCATCCAGCTGTCGGCGAGGGGATGCTGAATGGCCTGATTCTGGCCGATGGCCCGGCCGAAGACGGTGCGATCCCGCGCGTAGCGGCTGGCGAGCGCGATGGCCCGCTGTCCGATGCCCACCGCCTCCGCGCCGACGAGGACCCGCTCGGGGTTGAGCCCGTGGAGAAGATACTGGAAGCCCTTGCCCTCCTCGCCGATGCGATCCTCGAGCGGCACCGGCAGGCCGTCGATGAAGACTTCGTTGGAATCCACCGCGGCGCGGCCCATCTTCTCTATCTCCCGCACGTCCACGTAGTCGCGATCGAGGTCCGTATAGAAGAGTGAGAGCCCCCTGGTGTGCCCGGCGCTCTCGTCGTAGGGCGCGGTGCGGGCCAGCAACAGTATCTTGTCGGCGCGGCCCGCGGTGCTGGTCCAGATCTTCCTGCCGTTGACGACATAGCCGTTGCCGGACTTCTCCGCTCGGGTGCGGATGCTGCCCGTATCGAGCCCCGCATCCGGCTCGGTGACTCCGAAGCAGACGCTGGTGCGTCCGGCGACCACGTCCGGCAGCCAGCGCTGCTTCTGCTCCTCGTTACCGAAGACGACGATGGGGTGTGGCCCGAATATGTTGATATGCACCGTGGACGCGGCGCTCATGGCGCCCGCGGAGTTCGCGATAGTGTGCATGAGGATGGCGGCCTCGGTGATTCCGAGTCCCGCGCCGCCGAACTCCTCGGGCATGGCGATGCCGAGCCAGCCGCCGTCGATGAGCGCGGCCTTGAAATCGTCGGGGAATGTGCCGGTGCGATCCCGCTCGAGCCAGTAGTCCTCGTCGAAAGAATCGCAGATGCGGCCCACCGCTTCGCGGATCGCGAGCTGCTCGTCGCTCAGCGAAAAGTCCATGACTCAGCTTTCCTCCCGATCGTCCTTCTCGTGATTCGCCGTGTGTCTGCCTCGGGCCAACGCAGGTATCGTCCAGAACTGGGCGAGTCCCACCAGGGCCGCTATCGCCGAGAACAGGAAGATGGCCTCGTAGCCCCCCGTCGTATCCCGCAGCCACCCGGACACCCACGCGCCGAAGGCCGCGCCGGTGCCCATGCCGAGGGTCAGGGTACCGTAGATCGCGCCGATCCCACCCCCGGGGAACAGCTCCGCACACAACGTGGACACCACCGGCCCCCGGGATCCCTGGCTCACGCCGAAGCACAGAACGAACACCACGAGCAGCCAATAGTACGGGAAATGGGCGAGCAGGAAGAGAAGACCGATGCCGACCACCGTCAACGCGAACGTCACCGTCACCGTCTGGCGCCGCCCCACGCGATCCGCGAGCCATCCGGTGGCCACCATGCCGAGCACAGACATGACGCCGAGGGCGCCGAAGGCGGTGGCCGCTTCGAGGGGCGCGAATCCAATCTCCACCAGATAGGCGACGGCCTGCAGGATGGTGCCGAAAATCGATGCCGCGGTGAAGAAGAACACGGCGAACAACCCCCAGAAGGCGCCGGTGCGCATCGCCCGGGCGAGCGTCCAATCGTCAGGAGAGCGCGGGCCGGGTTTACCGAGATAGTCCGGATTGCCCGCGGCGAATCGCCCCCAGGGCAGGAACAAGAGCACGGGAACCAGGAGCAGGAGGAAGCCCCCGAAGGTCGTGTAGCCGGATCGCCAGCCCCCGCGCTCGATGAGCCATTGCGTGAAGGGGACCACGACGATTAGACCCATGCCGAGGCCCGCGTATGTGAAACCCATGGCGGTGCCGAGCCGGGCGCGAAACCAACGGCTCACGAGAGCCGACGCCGGCACCATCCCCATGGCGGCAACGCCGATGCCACCGAGGACACCGACGCACAGGTGGAACTGCCAGACCTGCTCGAGGGACCCCGCGAGGTAGTAACCGCCGCCGAGACACAGGGCACCGCCGGCGTAGAGCATCCGCGGGCCCAGGCGGTCGAAGAGCAGGCCCGCCAGGGGCGCCGCCAGACCGTGCACCAGCATGAAGGTGGAGTAGATGGCGGTGAGCGCGGCCCGCGTGGAGCCGAATTCCCGCTCCAGCGGCAGCAGGAACACCGCGTAGGTCTCGCTCACGCCGCGGGCGA
>CBDTYP010000219.1:0-5762 GCA_965364645.1 uncultured Gammaproteobacteria bacterium
AGGACTTCCTCGTTCGCCACGACATCCCCACCGCCGCCTACGAGAGCTTCACCGAGGCCGCGGCCGCGAGGGCCTACATCGACACCCGCACGCCGCCCCTGGTAGTGAAGGCCGACGGCCTCGCCGCCGGCAAGGGTGTGATCATCGCCCACAGCCGCGAGGAGGCGAAGGACGCAGTGGACGGGATGCTCGGCGGGGATCGCTTCGGAGCAGCGGGACACCGGGTCGTCGTCGAGGAGTTCCTGGAAGGCGAGGAGGCCAGCTTCATCGCCATCGTCGGCGGCGGAGCGATCTATCCCCTCGCCACGAGCCAGGATCACAAGGCCCGGGACGACGGCGACCGCGGGCCCAATACCGGCGGCATGGGCGCCTACTCACCGGCCCCGGTGGTGGACGATGCGATGCACCGGCGCATCATGACGGAGATCATCGAGCCCACGGTGCGCGGCATGGCCGCCGAGGGTCATCCCTACACCGGCTTCCTCTACGCCGGCGTCATGATCGGCCGGGACGGCGTCCCGCGGGTGCTCGAGTACAACTGCCGCGGCGGCGATCCCGAGACCCAGCCCATCATGATGCGCATGGGCGCCGATCTCGTGGCCGTCTGCCGCGCCGCCCTGGACGGCACCCTCGGCGACATGGGTAACGACTGGGATCGAAGAGTCGCCCTCGGCGTCGTCATGACGGCGGGCGGCTATCCGGACGCCTACGAGCGGGGCGACGTCATCCGCGGTCTCGACGAAGAGCCCGCCGACACCAAGGTCTTCCACGCCGGCACGGCGGAGCGCGACGGCGACGTGGTCACCGCCGGCGGACGCGTATTGTGTGTGTGCGCGCTGGGCGAGAACACGACCCAAGCCCAGGCGGCCGCCTACGAGAGACTCCGCACAATCACCTGGAACAACGCCTACTGCCGATCGGACATCGGTTACCGCGCGGTAGCGCGGGAACAGGACTGATCCGGCGTTGATGCCATCTCGGCGGGGTTGAGTGGTCCCGTAGGTTGGCGCTGAGCGCAGCGAAGCCCAACGTGACGACCTGGATGTTGGGCTTCGCTGCGCTCAGCGCCAACCTACAAGACCACACCAACCGACGGGTGCCTATACCCGCCCGTCCCACGCGCAGAAGTTGGCGAGCAGGGCCAGGCCCGGGCGTTGGCTCTTCTCCGGATGGAACTGCACGGCGAAGGTGGAGCCGAAGGCGGCGGCGGAGCAGAACGGGACGCAGTACTCCGTGCGGGCCGCGACGACGCTCTCGTCTTCCGGCGCGACGTAGTAGCTGTGCACGAAGTAGAAACGCTCGCCTTCCGCGATGCCCTGCCACAATGGGTGTCGGCCTGTCGGCGTGACCGTGTTCCAACCCATGTGCGGAACCTTGAGGCGCTCGCCGGTGAGGGGGTCCCGCGCGTCGGAGGGGAAGCGCCGCACCTGGCCGGCGAGGATGCCGAGGCCCCGGGTCTCCGCGTGCTCCTGACTGGATTCCAGCAACGCCTGCAGGCCGAGACAGATGCCGAGGAAGGGCTTCTCGCCGATGGCGCGGCGCAGGACGGCCTCGAGATCGAGACGCGCCAGCTCCGCCATGCAGTCGCGGATCGCTCCCTGCCCCGGGAACACCACGCGCTCCGCGCCGTCGATGATGCCGGCGTCGGCGGTAACGACGATTTCCTGATCCGCCGCCGCCACGCGCTCGAGCGCTTTGGCGACAGAGCGCAGGTTCCCCATGCCGTAGTCCACCACGGCGATTCGCTGCATCGCCGGTGACCCCGTCAGAGACTGCCTTTCGTGGACGGCACGCTGTCGCCCATACGTGGGTCCAGGGACACCGCGACGCGGGTTGCGCGCCCGAAGGCCTTGAATACGGTCTCGGCGATGTGGTGGGCGTTGATGCCCTGGAGGTTATCGATGTGCAGGGTCGCCTGGCCGGCGTTCGCGAAGCCCTGGAAGAACTCGTGCACGAGGTCCACATCGAAGTCGCCTATCCGGGCACGGGGATACTTGACCCGGTACTCGAGCCCGGGCCTGCCGGAGAAGTCGATGACCACCCGGGAGAGCGCCTCGTCCAGGGGAACGTAGGCGTGGCCGTAACGGGTGATGCCCTTCTTGTCGCCGAGGGCCTCGGCAAAGGTCTGGCCCAGCACGATGCCGATGTCCTCAACCGTGTGGTGGGCGTCGATGGCGATATCGCCGCTGGCGCGCACGTCGATGTCGAAGAGGCCGTGGCGCGCAATCTGGTCGAGCATGTGCTCCAGGAAGGGCACCCCGGTCTCGAAGCTGCCCTTGCCCGAGCCGTCGAGATCCAGCGCGACGGAAATCTGTGTTTCCCGCGTGTCCCGCTTGACCGTTGCCTGGCGTGCCGACATTGTATTCCTCGAATCCGGCCGCAGAAGCCGACCTCAGAAGGGCGTGTAGGATACCGGTATCCCGCACCCGCATAAACTGCCCGGGACATGTGCCGCGGCCCCGTGTGGTATAGCATAGCGCGCGGCGAATCCCGGAGTCGGCGGCGTGACCGTGACCAGCGAAGCGAATTCCTCTACTGACGCCAAGATCCTGGCTAAGTCCCCGGCGCCCCGCGTGGGCCTCTTCGTCACCTGCCTCGTGGATCTCATGCGTCCCAGCGTCGGCTTCGCGGCGGTGAAGCTCATGGAGGATGCCGGATGCCGGGTGGAGGTGCCGGAGCTCCAGACCTGCTGCGGTCAACCCGCCTACAACAGCGGTGACTTCGGGAGCACTCAGGTCATCGCCCAACAGGTCATCACCGCATTCGAGGGTTACGATTACGTGGTGGCGCCGTCCGGATCCTGCACCGGAATGATCAAGGAGCACTATCCCGCGCTGTTCGCGACCGACGCCGGTTGGCGCAACCGCGCCGAAGCCCTTGCGGAGCGCTGTCACGAGCTCGTGAGCTTTCTCCACGACGTGCTCGGCGTCGACACGCTGGGCACCGACTACGCAGACAGCGTTACATACCACGATTCCTGCTCGGGCCTGCGCGAGCTCGGTATTCAAGAGCAGCCTCGGGCGATGCTTGCCAAGGTCGCGGGTGTCGAGCTCCGGGAGCTCGACGACAGCAACGTGTGTTGCGGCTTCGGCGGCACCTTCTGTGTGAAGTATCCGAAGATCTCCGAGCATCTCGTGTCCGACAAGATTGCCAACGTGGCCGCTACCGGGGCCGGTACGCTGCTGGGCGGCGATCTCGGTTGCCTGCTCAACATCGCTGGCCGCCTCAAACGCGAGGGCGGCGCGACGAAGGTCTTCCACGTGGCGGAGGTGCTCGCCGGGATGGCCGACGGTCCCGCCATCGGTGAGGGGGACGACGCCCAATGAAGCCCACCGCCGGCGAGTTCAAGAAAAGCGCGCGGGTCGCCCTCGTGGATCCGGACCTGCAACGGGCCATGGGCTTCATCCGCGGCGGTTTCGTGAAGAACCGCAAGGCCGTCGTGGATCGGCTGCCGGAGTTCGAAGCGCTGCGCGAGATCGCCCGCGGCATCAAGGAACACACGCTGCAGAACATGGACTTCTACCTGGAGGCCTACGAGAAGCGCGTGCGGGCCAACGGCGGACAGGTGCACTGGGCGAGCACCCCGGAGGAAGCGCGGGACATCATCGTCGGGATCTGCAAACGGGTGGGCGCGAAGCGCGTGACCAAGGGCAAGTCCATGGTCGGCGAGGAGATGGCCATCAACGAGGCTCTGGAGGACGCCGGCTTCGAACCCGTCGAGACCGATCTCGGTGAGTACATCATCCAGCTCGCCGAAGAGCCGCCGAGCCACATCATCGCGCCCGCGGTGCACAAGACCAAGGATCAGATCACGGAGCTCTTCCACACGCACCACGCACGTTACGGCTACACCGAACGACAGACCGAGGTGCCGGCGCTCGTGGACGAGGCCCGCCAGGTGTTGCGCGAGAAGTTTCTGAGCGCGGACGTCGGCATCACCGGCGCGAACTTCCTGGTGGCGGAGACCGGGTCGTCGGTGATCGTCACCAACGAGGGTAACGGCGACCTCACCAACACGCTGCCCCGGGTGCACATCGTCACGGCGGGTCTCGAGAAGATCGTCCCTACCCGCGAGGACGTGAGCACGCTGCTCCGGGTGCTCGCCCGCAGCGCCACCGGACAGGAAATGTCCGTGTACACCACGTTTTCCACCGGGCCGCGGCGCGACGGCGATCTCGACGGGCCGGCGGAGTATCACGTAGTGCTGCTGGACAACGGCCGCTCCCAGATGCTCGGCAACGAGTTTCACGAGATGCTGCGCTGTATCCGCTGCGGCGCGTGCATGAATCATTGCCCCGTCTATCAGAGCATCGGCGGACACGCTTACGGCTGGGTCTACGTGGGGCCCATGGGATCGGTGCTCACGCCGCTGATGGTGGGTCTCGACCAGGCGGGTGATCTGCCGAACGCCTGCACCCTGAACGGGCGCTGCCAGGAGGTGTGCCCCATGGGCATCGGGCTGCCGGGCATGCTGCGCCAGCTCCGCCGCCGCCAGTACCAGGACCGCCTGACCTCGCGCACATCCCGGTTCGCGCTGGCGGCCTGGTCGTTCCTGGCCCGCCGCCCGCGCCTCTACCGGCGCGTCCTGGGCGCCGGGGTAGCGGCCCTCGCCCGGCTCGGCCGCCGCCGGGGCCGATTCCGGCACATGTTGCTGGCCGGCGGATGGACCTCGGGCCGGGATCTCCCGGCGCCCCAGGGGGCCAGCTTTCAGAACCAGTGGCGCCGACGGGGCGGGAGCGACGTGTCGTGAGCGGCGCCCGTGAGCGAGTACTCGCTAACGTGCGAGCCGCACTGAATCGGGCAGGTCCCCTGCCGGAGAGCGTGACGAAGACCCTGCAGGGGCGGCTGACCCGACCCCGGGCCAACCTCAAGCCGGCCATCGGCGACGACCCGCTGGCCCATTTCATCGAGAAGCTGGAGTCCGTGTCCGGCAAGGTCACCCGGGTCGAGAGCATCGATCGGGTCGCCGATGTCGTGGCGGAGCATCTCGCGCGCCACGCCCTCGGCGACAAGGTGGCGTTGGCGCCGGATCCGGCCCTGGACGGCATCCCCTGGTCGAATCGGCTGATGGTCGAACGCCGCGCCGCCAACCGTGACGATCGCCTGAGCGTCACCGGCGCCTACGCCGGGGTCGCCGAGACCGGTAGCCTCGTGCTGCTGTCGAGCCCCGAGAGCCCGACGACGCTGAATTTCCTGCCTGATGACCACGTGATCGTCCTGAGGGAGTCCCGGGTCGTGCCCCATATCGAGGATGTGTGGGTGAAGATGCGTAGCGAGAAGAAGGGCATGCCGCGCACGGTGAACTTCATCACCGGCCCGTCGAAGACCGCCGACGTCGAGCAGACTATCCAGGAAGGTGCGCACGGCCCCCGCCGGCTGCACGTGATTTTGCTGGCGGACCTGTAGGAGCGAGCTTGCTCGCGAACGAGGCCTCGTTCGCGAGCAAGCTCGCTCCTACAGGGCACTGCTCCTACGCCGGCTTAAGCCACACCGCCGTATCGTGATACACGGCGCCACCGTTCGGCGCGCCGGGCTGCGCGCTCACCAACGCGTTAATGCCGACGCCTTCCTCGAAGGCGTGGTTGGGCCAGATGCCTTCCACCACCACAACGCCCCGCTGGACCCCGTCGAAGCGCTCCGCGTGGACGACGACGTCCGCCTGATCATTACCGATGCGCACGCGGGCGCCGTCGTCGATCCCGAGCTCGGCCATGTCCTTGGGATGCACCATCACCGTCGGGCGCTTCTCGCTCGAGATGGAG
>CBDTYP010000220.1:0-5728 GCA_965364645.1 uncultured Gammaproteobacteria bacterium
CATCGACGACGCGCAGACGGCCTACTATCTGCGCATGCTCGCGGAGGATCGCCCCGGCGTGCTCGCGGAGGTGGCCACCATACTCGGCGATGCCGGCATCAGCATCGAAGCGGTGGTGCAGCCGGAGCCGCCCCGCGGCGCCTCCCAGGCGAAGCTCATCATGTTGAGCCACCCGGTGCGCGAACGGCAGATGAACACCGCACTCGAGCGAATCGAGGCCCTCGACAGCATCAGCGGCAAGGTAACGCGCATTCGCGTCGAGCAATTGGACGGAGACTGACAACCATGAGTACCGCCCCGGGAGCCTATCGCGGACTCCTCGAGACTTACCGGCATCGTCTGCCGATTTCCGATACCACTCCGATCGTGAATCTATACGAGGGCAACACGCCGCTTCTGCACCTCGAGAACATTCCGCGCTTCGCCGGCGTGGACGCCGACATCTGGGTCAAGTTCGAGGGCCTGAACCCCACCGGCTCGTTCAAGGACCGTGGGATGACCATGGCGGTGACCCACGCGCTGGAAGAGGGCAGCCGGGCGATCATCTGCGCGTCCACCGGCAATACGTCGGCGTCCGCCGCGGCCTATGCGGCGCGGGCCGGAATGCGCGCCTTCGTGTTGATCCCCGACGGCAAGATTGCCATGGGCAAGCTCGCCCAGGCCATGATGCACGGCGCCACGATTATCAAGATCGACGGAAACTTCGACGACGGCATGCGCCTCGTCCGCGAGGTCGCCGAAGCCGCGCCCGTTACCATCGTCAACTCCATCAATCCCTATCGCCTGCAGGGGCAGAAGACCGTCGCCTTCGAGATCGTCGAGTCGCTGGGCCGCGCGCCCGACTACCATTGCCTGCCCGTGGGAAACGCGGGCAACATCTCCGCCCACTGGATCGGCTACAGCGAGTGTTGTCCCGGCGATCGCAACTGCGTGACCGCGTCGTGTAACTTCTGCGACGGCAACTGTCCCTACACCCAGGGACCCATCGCCGACACGCGCCCGGTGATGGTGGGCTATCAGGCCGCCGGGGCCGCGCCTTTCATGAGCGGCGCCCCGGTGGACAACCCCGAGACCGTGGCGACTGCGATCCGCATCGGCAACCCCATGTCCTGGGATCTGGCCCTCGCGGCATCGGCGGAGTCCGGCGGCTGGTTCGATGCCTTCGACGACGGCGAGATCCTCGCGACCCAGAAGCTGCTGGCGGAGAAGGAAGGCATATTCTGCGAGCCGGCGTCGGCGGTGGCCATCAGCGGGGCGTTGAAGGACCTTAAGAGCGGTAGGATCCCCGCTGGCAGCACCGTCGTCTGCACCCTCACGGGCCACGGCCTCAAGGACCCCGACGCCGCCATCGCACAGAGCACGGCGCCCGTAATGAGCGTCAAGGCCGACCGGGATGCCGTGCGCGACGCCATCATCGGGGACCTGGACTAGCCGGCCACTGCCATGAGCGACGACGGGGGTCGCCATCTCACCCTGATAGTGCCCGGCCTGCCGGGTCCCCGGGCGGCGGGCGGCCAATGGTGGCAGGGTTTGCCTCTGCCGACCCTCACACGCTTCCTCACCCGCGCCACGCCGATCCCGCCCCTGTGCGGGGAGCCCGCGTTGTCGGGACTGCTGTTCGGTTGCTTCGACATCGAAAGAGAGGGCCCCGACTGGCCGGCGGCAGCTGTTACGGCCAGCCTCGACGGCGCGGATCCCCGCGGGGCCACCTGGTGGCTGCGGGCGGATCCCGTGCACCTGCGGGTCGACATGGGGGAGCTCGCTCTCGTGGACACGACCCACCTCGGGATCTCCGCGGCGGAAGCCGACGCGCTCTGCGCGGAGATCAATACCGAGCTGGGCGCCAGTGCGCCGCGGCTACAGGCGCTCGCCCCGCAACGCTGGTACTTGAGCCTGGATGCGCCCCGGGACCTCGCTACCCGGCCGCCCTGGGAGGTGAGCGGCGGCGCCATCGGTGAGCACATGCCCCGGGGCGGCGACGCCGGCACGTGGCGCGCGTGGGTCAACGACGTGCAGATGATTCTGCACGGGAGCGCGGTGAACGACGCACGGGAACGCCGCGGCGCGCCCGCCGTCAACAGCGTATGGCCCTGGGGTGGCGGGACGCTGCCGCAGGTACCTGCTGGACGTTGGCGGAGCGTATCCGGGGACAATGCGCTGGTGCAGGGACTCGGAGCCCTGGCGGGTGGGCTCACGGGGTCCCTGTCGGCGCCCGCTGGCGGAGACGGGCGGGCCTGGCTCGCGGGCATGGATTTGCCGGGGGAGCATCTACTGGTTTTCGATGCCGCCTATGTGCCGGTTCGCGTGGCCGACGCGGGCGCCTGGCGGGATTTCGTCGTCGGCTTCGAGGAGGACTGGATGTCGCCGTTGCTTGAAGCCCTCGCCGCGGGCCTGATTCAGAGTGTGCGCCTGTCCACGGGGGAGGGCATGGACCTTCGATTGCGCCGCCGGAATCTGCGGCGCTGGTGGCGTCGTGTCAGATCGCCGGCCCGGGTGCTCGGGACGGGCCGGTGATCCGAACTCAGGAAAAGTACTCCTGCCAGCAACCGGCGCAGGGGGCGCCGCCGCCGACCCGGGAGTCCAGCTGCACCTGGCGCTGCTGCAGCAGTCTCCGGTAGCAGTTCGCCAGCCGGCGGTCCCGGTTGCTCCGGGCCGTCTGCAGCTGCTGGATACGGGTCTCCAGCCAGAAGATGTCGTCGCGCAGCATCTTCTCTCTGTGTACGCGTCTGGGTGCCATCGCGGTGTCGCTCCCGCTACAGGAACGGGGCGGCAACGGTGAGCAGCAGCGTCACTACCACCACGGCCAGCAACCAGGCGGAACCCACGTAGTGTCCGCCAGCGGACAGCTCAGTGTGTCGGTCGTCTATCAGGTCCAATCCCATGACTCGGCTCCTTCGTCCATCGAGGTCCATCGACCTCTATTAGGGTGTCTTGGGATTAGAGTCTGGCAGGCCCCCGGCCGAGGGCATGTGTAATTTCACACCTTCCGGGCTACATCGAGGATAACCCCTTGAATAAAGGGGGGTTGTTTCACCCCTCCGGGCCGGTCACGTCCTCGATCATGGCCCTCAGGCGCTCCAGATCCCGGACCACCAGGGCCTTGCCCCGGCGCTCGATGAGGCCGGCATCGGTGAGCCGGCTGAGCTCCTTGGTCACGGCCTCCCGGCGGGTGCTGACCCGGCTTGCGATATCCGCGTGGGTCGGTGGGTGGGCGATCTCCACCTGGCCGCCGTCGCTGGGGTACTCCCGCGCGAGCCTCAGGATCTCCGCGTGGATGCGGTTGTTGACCCCCAGGGTGCTGAACTCCACCACCCGATCCGAGAGGTCCCGGACCAGCTGCGTCAGCCGGCACAGCACCGAGAAGGCGACGTCGGGGTGGTCCCGCAGCACGTCCTGAAACGCCGGCGAGCCCATGGTCAACACGACGCTCTCTTCCTGAGTGATCACGTTGGCGCAGCGCGGCCGGCCGTCGATGGCGGACAGGTCGCCGAACGTTTCGCCGGGTCCCAGGTCGCGGAAGGCGACCTCCTTGCCGGTTCGTGAGAACAGCGTGGCGCGCACCTTCCCGCTGATGACGAAGTATACGTCGTTGGTCGTCTCCTGATTACAGACGATGGCGTGCTGGGGGACATAGCGATAGGTGTGGCAGTGGCGCGCGATGGAGGCGCGCGCGTCGTTGTCGAGCGAACGAAAGATGTCGACCCCCAGCAACGTGTCCGCCGTCGTTTCGACTACCCGAGTCATTTGTCGTCCCTCCCGGCGCGCAAACGAAAGCATAACCCGCAATGGGCGCTCTGTCCCCGCCGCGCGCGCACCGCTTGCCCGCCGGCGCAAAAGTCGGCAGTCTTCCCCGCCATCGACTGCCGCTTCCGCTGGATACCATGACGACCCGCATCTCCCGTCGTGACGCGAGGCCCGTACCCGAGGATCTCGCCGCCAACCTGCACCCGGTGCTGGCGCGAGTTCTGGCGGCCCGGGACGTGCTCTCGGTGTCCGAATTGGACAATGGGTTGGAACGCTTACTCCCCGCCGCATCGCTGACGGGACTCGACGATGCCGTCGGCCTGCTCACCGACGCCCTCGCCCACGACAAGCGCATCCTCGTGGTGGCCGACTTCGATGCGGACGGCGCCACGGGATGTGCCGTGGCCGTGCGCGGTCTTCGCTTGCTGGGCGCGCGACACGTGGACTACGTTGTGCCGAATCGCTTCGAGTTCGGCTACGGGCTGACGCCGGAGATCGTCGCATTCGCCGAGGATCGCGAGCCGCAGCTGCTCATCACCGTAGACAACGGCATCTCCAGCGTCGACGGGGTCGCCGCGGCCGCGGACCGGGATATCCCCGTCATCATCACCGATCACCACCTGCCCGGCGAGCAGCTGCCCCGGGCCGCGGCCATCGTCAATCCGAACCAGCCGGGAGACGCCTTTCCCAGCAAGTGCCTGGCCGGCGTCGGCGTCATGTTCTATCTGCTGGTGGCCCTGCGCGCGGCGCTGCGGGCCGGGGAGTGGTTCGCCGCCCGCGGTGTCGAGGAGCCGAATCTCGGCCGGCTCCTGGACCTCGTGGCCCTCGGGACCGTGGCCGATGTCGTACCGTTGGATCCCAACAACCGCATCCTGGTGGCCCAGGGTCTCGCCCGCATCCGTAACGGCCGCGCCCATCCGGGTATCGAGGCGTTGCTGCGGGTCGCCGGGCGCGACCGCGATCGCCTCACCGCCGCGGATCTCGCCTTCGCGGTGGCGCCCCGCCTGAACGCCGCCGGGCGGCTCACGGACATGACCCTCGGCATCCAGTGCCTGCTCACGGATGCGCCCGCGGCCGCCGCCGAGATGGCCGGGCGGCTCGACGCGCTCAATCGCGAACGTCGGGACATCGAGGCGCGCATGCGGGATGAGGCGGTAGCCCAGGTGGAGGCGCTCAGCTTCGAGAGCGAAGACACCCTGCCCCGGGGGATCTGTCTCTTCGATGCCGACTGGCACCCGGGTGTGGTCGGCATCGTCGCCTCGCGAATAAAAGATCGGCTGCATCGCCCGGTCATCGCCTTCGCCCCGGACGGCGAGGACATGCTGAAGGGCTCCGCGCGCTCCGTAGCCGGCGTGCACATCCGGGACGCGCTCGACACGATCGCCACGCAGCATGGCGGGCTGCTCAGCAAATTCGGCGGCCACGCCATGGCGGCCGGGCTGAGTCTCCCCCGAGCGCGCTTCGAGGAGTTTCGCGACGCGTTCGATGCGGAGGTTCGGCGTCATCTCGGGGCCGATGAGATGCGCGGCACGATCCTGAGTGACGGTCCCCTGGATGCCTCGGACATCGGTCTCGATCTGGCTCGGCAGCTGCGCGGCGCCGGCCCCTGGGGGCAGGGATTCCCGGAGCCTGTCTTCGACGGAGAGTTCGAGGTCGTCGACAGCCGCGTCGTCGGGGATGTCCACATGAAGCTACGGCTTCGCGCGGGCGCCCGCGGCAATCCCCTGGACGCCATCGCCTTCAACGCGCTCGACTACTGGCCGGCGGACGCCGGCGTCGTGCACGTGGTCTACAAGCTGGACGTCAATTTCTATCGCGGTCGGGAGAGCGCCCAGCTGATCGTGGAGCACGCGGAAGCGAAGTAGCGTCGTAGGTTGAGCTGAGCGCAGCGAAGCCCAACGTGACGGCCTGCATGTTGGGCTTCGCTGCAGCTCGGCTCGGGCATCCTGCTTCGCTCTAACTCGTCCATCCCTGGACTCGTCAG